>NZ_JAYFNG010000005.1:0-48696 GCF_034933565.1 Raineyella sp. | reverse complement strand
GGCGGCAGTCCCGAGGACACCGAAGCGGCCCGGGCGGTGATCGAGCCGATGGCCGGCAACATCATCGCCGCCGGCGGCGACGGTGCGGGCCAGGCCGCCAAGATCTGCAACAACATGATGCTCTTCATCGCGCTGGAGGCGGCCGCCGAAGGCTCGGTCCTCGCCGCCCGCCTCGGCCTGGACGCCGAGACCTTCTGGGAGATCGCCCGGGTCTCCTCCGGTGACTCCTGGGCCGTCCGCACCTGGTACCCGGTGCCCGGCGTCGTGCCGACCGCCGCCGCCAACAACGGCTTCGAGTCGACCTTCAAGGCCACGCTGGCCCTGAAGGATGCCGGACTGGCGCTGATGGCCGCCGACGACGCGGGCATCGAGCTGCCCGCCGCCGCCCTCGTCGCCGAGCGCCTGCAGCGCCTGGTCGACGAGGGGCTGGGCGACAAGGACTGCTCGCTGATCACCAAGTACTGCACCCCCGACGGCGTCATCCCCGGCTGGCAGCCGGCCGGCGTCTGACCTGCGATCCGTACCTCTGCACATCCGCATCTTCGCGATCCGCACCCTCCGCGACCCCCATCCCTGCACAGAAGGACACCAAGATGAGCACCATCGAACAGACCCGAGAGATCCCGACGACCCCCCTGGACGCCGACCGTCCGCAGGACGCCGGGACGATCACCACCATCCCGCACTACATCGACGGGGCCCGTACGGGTGGCTCCCAGCGCCGCGGGCCGGTCTTCGACCCGGCGACCGGCCGACAGACCGGGGAGGTCCTGCTGGCCTCGGCCACCGAGGTCGCCGAAGCCGCCCGGGCCGCGGCGAAGGCCCAGCAGGCCTGGCGCCGCGTCGGTCTGGCCAAGCGGCAGGCGGTGATGTTCCGGCTGCAGCACCTGATCAGCGAGCGCGGGGAGGAACTGGCCCGGATCATCTCGGCCGAACACGGCAAGGTGGTCTCCGACGCCCACGGTGAGATCGTCCGCGGCCTGGAGAACGTGGAGTTCTGCGCCGGCCTGATGCACCACATGAAGGGTGAGTACGCCGAGCAGGTGGCCACCGGCATCGACGTCCACCAGCTCCGCCAGCCCCTCGGGGTGGTCGCCTGCATCACGCCGTTCAACTTCCCGGCGATGGTGCCGCTGTGGATGGTGACGACGGCCATCGCCGCCGGCAACGCGGTGATCCTCAAGCCGTCCGAGCGTGACCCCTCCGCCGCGCTGTGGCTGGCGGAGGCCTTCCGGGAGGCCGGACTGCCCGCCGGTGTGCTCAACGTGGTCAACGGCGACAAGGAGGCGGTCGACGCGCTGCTGACCGAGCCGCTGGTCAAGGCGGTGTCGTTCGTGGGCTCGACGCCGATCGCGAAGTACATCTACGAGACCGCCGCCCGCGAGGGCAAGCGCGTGCAGGCCCTGGGCGGGGCGAAGAACCACATGATCGTGATGCCCGACGCCGATCTCGACGCTGCCGCCGACGCGGCCGTGTCCGCCGCGTACGGCTCGGCGGGGGAGCGGTGCATGGCCGTCTCCGTCGTGGTCGCGGTCGGCGCCACGGCCGATCCGCTGGTGGAGCGGATCACCGAGCGGATGGCCGGCCTCAAGGTCGGGCCGGCGAGCGACCCCGCCTCGGAGATGGGCCCGCTGATCACCCGGCAGGCGCTGGACCGGGTCCGCGGCTTCATCGAGGGCGCGGCCGGCCAGGGCGCGGTGGTCCGCGTCGACGGCCGGGAGTGGGAGTTCGACGGGGACGGCTACTTCATCGGCCCGACCCTGATCGACCAGGTGCGCCCCGGCATGGACGTCTACGACGAGGAGATCTTCGGCCCGGTCCTGGCCGTGGTGCGCGTCGACACGTACGACGAGGCGGTCGCCCTGATCAACGCCAATCGGTTCGCCAACGGGACCGCGGTGTTCACCCGTGACGGCAAGACCGCCCGGGAGTTCCAGTTCGACATCGAGGTGGGCATGGTCGGGATCAACGTGCCGATCCCGGTCCCGATCGGCGCCTTCTCGTTCGGCGGCTGGAAGGACTCGCTGTTCGGCGACACCCACATGTACGGGCCCGAGGCGTTCAACTTCTACACCCGCCGCAAGGTCGTGACGTCGCGCTGGCCCGAGCCCAGCGAGTCGCAGATCGACCTGGGCTTCCCGACACACTGAAGTCCTCACCGACTGGACTTCCCGACACACTGAGGTCCTCACCGAGTGGACTCCACGACAGCTGGACTTCACCGACAGCTGGGATGGGGCCGGCCACCTTCGGGTGGTCGGCCCCATCCGGGCGCCGGGCCCGGCGCGGGAGCAGATCCGGCGTCGGCCGGTCACCTCGGGTGCGTGACGTTGCCTCGGCCTCTTTGCATTCGGGAGATCGTCTGTTACCGTGTTTGACGTGGCGTTCATCGCCGCATTGAGCCAGGGGTTGTGACTACCAAGGCAAGATCCGAGCTCAGACATTCACACGCAACGCGTGGTCTGTTTGAGGCTCGGCTTTTTTGTGCCCAAAAACAGGTGCAATCATCGCATTCCATGCCAAAGGAGGCATCGTGGACAAGGTGCGAACAGACAATCGTGAAGCCATGGCCCGGGAAGTCCTGAGCGGTGTCGGCGGGCCCGGAAACGTGGACGCCGTCACCTCGTGCTTCACCCGGCTCCGTTTTGTCCTCAAGGACGATTCGAAGGCAAGTCAGCAGGACCTCGAGAAGATCGACGGAGTGTTGTCCGTGGTCAGGGCGGGAGGCCAGCTCCAGGTCGTCGTGGGCAGCGACGTGCCGGCCGTCCGCGAGGAGGTCGAACGGTTGCTGCCACAGGAGACGAGCGAGGGCACCGCCCCGCAGGAGAGCAAGGGTAACCTGTTCAACCGCTTCGTCGCGCTGGTGTCCGCGCTGTTCCAGCCGTTCCTGTGGGTGCTCGCCGGCACCGGCCTGCTGAAGGCGCTGCTGGTGCTGCTGTCGACCGTCGGCATGCTCGACCAGACCAGCTCGACCGCGGTCATCCTGAATGCCGGCGCCGATTCGCTCTTCCACTTCCTGCCGATGTTCCTGGCATTCACTGCGGCCAAGCGTTTCCATGCGAATCCGTACCTTTCCCTTGCGCTGGCCGGTGGTCTGCTCTATCCCGCGATCACCACATTGGGTCAGGACGGAGCCGCGGTCACGTTCCTGGGGATCCCGGTCGTGATGACGTCGTACGTTTCTTCGGTCATCCCGATCATCATCATCGTCTGGGTCCAGAGCTATCTCGAGAAGTGGCTCAAGAGAGTTCTTCCGGGATCCATCTCGAATTTCCTCACCCCGGCCCTGATCGTGCTGTTCCTGTTCCCGATCAGCTTGATGACGATCGGCCCGGCCACGACCTACCTGAGCCAGGGCGTCGCCGACGGAGTCCAGTGGCTCTACGCCCTGAGCCCGGCTGCCGCCGGCTTCATCATCGGTGGGACCGCGCAGGCGCTGGTCGTCTTCGGGCTCCACTGGGCCGTCATCGCCGTCATCATCAATGAGTACGCCACCCTCGGCCACTCCTTCATGATCCTGCCGTTCTATGCCGCCGTCGCGGCCCAGACCGGCGCCGCGATGGCCGTCTTCCTGCGCACCCGTGACCCCAGGATGAAGCAGGTCGCCGGTCCCGCCTCGCTCAGTGGCCTGCTCGCCGGCATCACCGAGCCGATCCTGTACGGCGTCAACATCCCGCTGCGCCGCCCCTTCGTCATCGGCCTGATCAGCGGTGCCGTCGGCGGCGCGGTGATCGGCATCAGCGGCACGGTCTCCAAGGCCTTCGCCATCCCGTCGCTGATCACCACCCCGGTCGCCCTGGGCACCGGCAACTTCCCGCTCTTCATGGTCGGCGTGGTCGGCGCCCTGGTGCTCGCCTTCGTCCTGACCCTGTTCTTCGGCGTGAAGGGGTCCGCAGCAGACGCCACCGCGGCCGACTCCGGTGCAGCAGACTCTGCGGTCGACACCACCGCAGACACCAGCTCGGCCGATGTCCCGTCGGTCGCCGACGAGTCGTCCCCGGCCCGGGCGGCACGTACGACCGAGGTGCTCGCCCCGATGTCGGGCACGACCCTCCCCCTGGACGCGGTCCCGGACAAGGCGTTCGCGAGCGGCTCCATGGGCGTCGGCCTGGGCCTGGAGCCGACCGAGGGCACCGTGTTCGCGCCCGTCACCGGCAGAGTGCTCGCCGCACTGCCGCATGCGTACGGCATCCGTACCGACGACGGCACCGAGGTCCTGGTCCATGTCGGCCTCGACACCGTGAAGCTCAAGGGGCTCTATTTCGCCCCCGCGGTCGAGACCGGCGACCTGGTCACCGCCGGTGACCCGCTCGTCACCGTCGACCTGGAGGCAGTCCGAGCCGCCGGCTACGACACCACCACCGTCGTCCTGGTGATGAACGCCGCGACTCTGGGGCGCGTCGAGCCCGCGGCGGCCGGCGAGGTAACGGCCGGCGACAGCGTGATCAGCATCGGCGCCGCGACGCCCGCGGACGCCTCGTGACGCCGCCCACCCGATCCACCGACACCACAGTGAAGGAGAGCACCATGACCGACGCCCGCACATTTCCCGAGGATTTCCTCTGGGGAGGCGCCACCGCCGCCAACCAGATCGAGGGAGCGTACGACGAGGGCGGCAAGGGCCTGTCGACCTCCGACTTCGCCCGTTACAAGCCGGAGGTCAGCGACGGCGCCGACAACTTCACCTTCGAGGTCACCGGCGCAGACCTGGACGCGGCCGACGCCGGCCGCCTGGAAGGCGTGTTCCCCAAGCGGTGGGGCATCGACTTCTACCACCGGTACAAGGAGGACATCGCCCTCTTCGCCGAGATGGGGTTCACCACCTTCCGCATGTCGATCTCCTGGCCGCGGATCTACCCGACCGGTCTGGAGACCGAGCCGAACGAGGAGGGCCTCGCCTTCTACGACAAGGTCTTCGACGAGCTCCTCGCCCACGGCATCCAGCCGGTCGTGACACTGTCCCACTACGAGATGCCGATCGAGCTGACCCGCCGCTACAACGGCTGGCTCTCCCGGGAGTGCCTCGAGCCGTACGTGAAGTTCGCCCGGACCGTGTTCGAGCGCTACCGCGACAAGGTGCGCTACTGGATCACCTTCAACGAGATGAACATGAACCTGACCAGCGTCTACACCGGCGCGGGCGTGGTGATGGACCGCACCGACCGCCCCGAGCGTGAGGTCGCCTACCAGGCCACCCACCACCAGTTCCTGGGCAGCGCGCTCGCGGTCAGGGCCGGCAAGGAGATCCTGCCGCCGGATGCCCGGATCGGCACCATGATCAACCGGATCGAGGTCTACCCGGCCACGCCCCGCCCCGAGGACGTCCTGCAGGCCCTGCGGGAGGACCAGGCCAACCTCTTCTACACCGACGTGCAGGTCCGCGGCAGCTACCCCGGCTCCATGCTCCGGTACTTCGCCGACCACGGCCTGAACGTGGAGATGGCCGAGGGGGACGACGAGATCCTGGCCGAGGGCACGGTCGACTACATCGGCATCAGCTACTACATGTCGCACATGACCGCCGACCGCCCGGGCGCCCAGGAGGACGTCGGCCTGCTCGTGGGGGCGATGAAGAACCCGCATCTGGAGCAGACGCCGTGGGGTTGGCCGGTCGACCCGGTCGGCCTGCGCATCTCACTCAACCGACTGTGGGACCGCTACCAGGTGCCGGTCTTCATCGTGGAGAACGGCCTGGGGGCGATCGACACTCTCGAGGATGACGACACGGTGCACGATGACTACCGGATCGCGTACGTCCACGACCACCTGGTCCAGGTCCGCGAGGCCATCGCGGACGGCGTCGCCGTGATGGGCTACGCGTCCTGGGGGCCGATCGACCTGATCTCCTGCGGCACCTCCCAGATGTCCAAGCGCTACGGTTACATCTACGTCGATCAGGACAACTACGGGCGGGGCAGCGGGCGGCGGATCCGCAAGGACTCCTTCTCCTGGTACCGGGACGTGATCGCCTCGCGCGGTGCGGCACTGGACGGTCCCGAGCCGACCCCGCTGGGCCGCTGAGCCAGCGCTCGACAGGCACATGGGTAGACAAGGCAGGCAGCGGTGTTCATCAAGCGGATCCTGAGCAACAACGCGGTCGTCGCCGACAGCGACGGTCACGAGGTCGTCGCGATGGGCGCGGGGATCGGCTACAAGCGGGCCAAGGGATCCGAGCTGGCCCCGGACGTGGTCGAGCGGGTCTTCGTGCCCAGCCGTGCCCAGCCGATCGAACGCCTCAGCGCCTTCCTGGCCGAGATCCCTGCCGAGGATCTGGGCACTGCGGTCGAGGTCTGCGAGCAAGCCGGCGCCCGGCTGGGGATCGCCCCCAGCCAGGCGCTGGTCATCGCGGTCGCCGACCACCTGAGCTTCGCGGTCCGCCGGCAGACCGAGGACATCCGGATCGACTACCCGCTCGGCTGGGAGATCGCCCAGCTCTATCCCGAGCACCTGCAGGCCGGACGCCAGGCCCTCGAGATCACCGAGCGCAGGCTGGGCGTACGCCTGCCGGACGACGAGGCGATCAGCTTCGCCATGCACTTCATCAATGCGCAGGCGGCGGGGGATCCACAGAGCGTGCCGGCGACGCGGCAGCTCACCCTGATCAGCCAGATCTTCGACGTCATCGACTCGTCCCTGGGCGTCAGGGTGGACCGGGAATCGATGAGCGCCTCCCGGTTCGTCACCCACCTGCGCTACGTGTTCGCCCGGATCGACAGGCGGGTGCAGATCGACGACACCCCGCATGCGTTGGTGCACTCGATCTCCGAGACCTACCCCGACGAGATGGCCACGGCCCAGCGCATCGCCTACCTCGTCCAGGTCGGGCTCCGAGCCTCGATCACCGGCGACGAGACGGCCTTCGTTGCGCTCCATGTGGCCCGACTGGTCAAGGACGTACGAGGGCTGGAGCGACAGCCCGGGCATGGTGGAAGAGCCGAGGGCAGGACCTGAAGGAGTTCGCCTGATCACCACCGCCGTGCCCGGAACCCGTGTCATCACCCGAGGCCAGATCGTGGGTGGGTCTGTGGCTGCTCCACTTGTCAGCGGGCCAGGCGCGTGACGGACGGTGCTAGCCGGGTCGGGGCCGGGCCACTTCCCGCGAGCCTTCATGACCGCCCATGGACCTTCCTGGGTTCCCGCGGACCCTCCTGAGATCCCGCGGATTCCCAGGCATTCGCGGGAATGCCGCAAGATCCGCGGGAACACCCGGTATTGGAGCGGCGAGGCTGGTCCTCAACCCACGAAGGTCGGCGGGCAGTGCGTGCCGGTCTCGGCTCCCGCCGCGCGAACGGAGCCGAGCCCCGCTATCTTTCGGGTCAGGGGGCGCGGCCAGGCGCTCCGGCCGTCGTCCTGCGGGAGTGTGTGATGTCAGACAAGCCGATCCTTCTGTTCCTGCACGGCGTGGGGTCCGGCGATCAGGAGGACACCTGGCGGGATGCTCTCACCGGAGCGCTGACCGGGCTCGGGTACCCCGGGCTGGACGGGGTGACGGTGGTCGCCCCGAAGTATCCACATGCGCTGAGGGGTGTGGACGACAACGATCCGCTGCCCGGGCTGACCGTCAAGGCGCCGACCGGCGAGGCGGCCAGGCGGAACCGTCGGGACTTCGAGCACCGCGAAGGGGCGATCGAGGTCTTCCTGGGCCGGCACGATCGCGGCACGGGGTGGGTCGGAGGTGACGCCGTCGTACAGGCGGCCCTGGAAGTGCCCTTCTTCGTGCAGATGAAGAACTACCGCGACAGGCCGAGTGTCCGGGCGTACGTCCTGCGCCGGATCCTCACCCGCCTTCCCAGCGCCGGACGGCTCGTCATTGTCGGCCACAGCCTCGGATCGGTCATTGCCGCCGACCTCGTGCGTCGGCTGCCGCCGGACATCGAGGTGGTGGGGCTGGTGACCATCGGGAGTCCTCTGGCCAACACGAACCTGCACGTCGAGGGGCTCCGGGCGACCCTGAAGGAGCCGCCCGCCAACCTCGGGTGGTGGGTGAACTTCTGGAGCGCTGCCGATCCGGTCACGACCCACCGCGGCGTCTCATCGATCTTCCCGTGGATGATCGACTGCCGGGTCCACACCACCCACGATCCCCAGGTCCATGACGCGGTGAGGTACCTGGCGAACGAGTCGGTCGCGGCGGCGATCGGTCGCGCGCTGCACGGGTCACTCTCCAAGGAGCTCGCGCCGGTGGACACCGGAGTCGACATCCCGTTGGACTATGCGGAGACGCTCGCCCTGATGGCGCTGCGGTTCGCGTACCTCACGCAGACCAAGCTCAAGGATCGTGACGTGCAGGAGCGGTACGCCGACGCTCTGCGCCAGGTGCAGGCGCGTACGGCCGACCTCGTCAGGGAACGGAATGCGCGCGAAGGGCGACCGATGCCGGCCGCGGTGGCGGGGCTCGCGCTCGACCTGTCCGATCCGCGATCCGTCGCCGCCGAGCCGAGCCGGATCCACCACCTCTCGAAGGATGAGGCTGTCGTCCCGCTGACCAGCATCGCGGCGGCGAACGTGATCCGACCCGTCGAGATCACGGTGCCGCCGGAAGCACGGCGAGAGGCCCTTGAGGATCTGACCGTCGAGATGGGTCTGGGCCGGCAGTTCGGGATCGATGTGTTCACGGCCGCCGAGGACGCCCGGAAGGCACTGGCAGGGAGCGACACCCACTGGGTCAGGTGGGTCGCCCTCAGTATCGGCGCCGCGGCACTGGTGGCGGCGACCGGCGGCCTGGCCCTCGCCGCTGCTCCCGGCGTGGCCGGTGCCGCTGCGATCACCAGTGCACTGGCGGCCTTCGGGCCAGGGGGAATGATCGGCGGTCTGCTGACGGCCGGCGCCCTGGCCACGGCGGGTGGCGGGGGCATCGCGGTCGGTCTCGCCAACGCGGCGACCAGCGCCGAAACCGTCGAGGCCATCGTGTCGACCCAGCTGACTGCCGCCATCGTACGGAAGCGTCAGGGCCTCGAGCAGGACCCGACGACGGTGCGCAACCTGCTGGCGACCGGGATCGAGCTCCGCCGGGAGCGCGCACGCCTCGAACCGCTCTCGGATGAGTCGGCGCCGACCCTCAAGGAGCTCAAGCGGAAGCTGGAGACGATCGATCGGGCACTGGCCTGTCTGAGCCAGGAGGGGCTGCAGCCGGCCGATGCCGGTGCCGATGACGGCATCGATGCCGCCAGGGGCCGGGGCGCCGACTTCTTCGACCGGGCCACCGAGGTGTTCCGGCCCGTCGACCTCGACGGCGACGGCATCCCGGACAAGCCCCGCGCCCTCACCGCGGCGGAGGACGCGGGTACGGCGGTCAAGGGCGCCGTGACCGGGGCCGCCGACGCATTCGGCTCCCTCTTCCGGCGCAGGCGGGCCGACGGTGCTTCGACCGATGATGCCGATTCCGGATCCGCGGGCGAGGGCGAACAGGAATGACCTCGCGGGATCGCGGCAAACCACGTCGGGAATGGTGCCCCGCGCCCCTCCTGTCCCCCTGAGGCCTCATGAGAAAATGCTTCCCCGGTGTTCTCGTCAGGGCGGGGAAGGGGGACAGGTGGGGACGGTGAGCAACTGACCGGCGCTGGGCTACGGCGAAGCAGTCTGGGACCGCCTCGATCCGGCCTCGGGTCGACGCCGGCAGCTGGCCGATCGTGGCACCTTCCGCTACGCCGTCGCGCTCTCCATCGCCTCGGTGGTTCCCGACGTCGGTGCCGCTGTCCGTGACGGCGACATCGTCCCCATCATCGAGGGGCGGCCCGTCCTGAGACGTGCTCCCAGGCGTGCTCACCAGAAGACCTGACTGCCGCAGCAGGACAAGGATGACCGCTCGGCCTTGCCACCGACGCGGTGGCAACAACCTCTCGGTCCCATGCAGCCTCTCGGTCTCTGGCGGAGTGCTCAGCCCTGCGGCCGCTGCTCCGGCCCCTGCTCGAGCGGCCGACCCTGGGCGGCCCACTCGACCATGCCGCCGTCGACGTTGACCACGTCGTACCCGGCCGCTTCGAGCACTTCGACCGCGTGCAGCGAGCGCTTGCCCACCTGGCAGATCAGGTACGTGGTGGTGCCCTTGTCCAGCTCGCCGGCCCGGTCGGTGATCTGGCCGAGCGGGATCAGCGTGGCGCCGTGCAGGTGGCCGGCCGCGTACTCGTACGGTTCGCGGACGTCGACCACGGGAGCGCCCGCCTCGTACGCCGCGGCGAAGCTGGCGATATCAGTCGTCTTCGGCATGGTCCGAGGATAGGTGCTGTCGGTCTGCGGACCGGGCGGAACGGTCGAGACACAACCCAGGGGACGGCCCCAGCGCCTTCGGCGACACCCGTGACGATGTGTGATCTGCCTGCTACCGTCCGAAGTATCCAGTGAGACCCAGATCACATGAGGTCTCCGTCTCCGGGAGGTCGCCATGGGCGCCGTGAGCAAGCTGATCTATTCGATGAGCGTCTCGGTGGACGGGTTCATCGCCGACCGCGACGGCGGGTTCGGGTGGGGAGTGCCGAGCGAGGAGCAGTTCCGTTTCCACCTCGAGCAGGTCCGCGAGCTCGGCGTCCAGCTGTTGGGGCGCCGGCTGTACGAGACGATGCTGGTGTGGGAGACGGATCCGTCATTCCCTCAGGGCGAGCTCGAGGTGGCGTTCGCCGATGCCTGGAGCGCCCTGCCGAAGGTCGTCTTCAGCCGTACGCTCCACAGTGTCCGCGGCAACGCCCGGCTGGCCCGAGGGACGGTGGCCGAGGAGGTCGCGGCGGCGCTCGCCGCGACGGACAAGGACGTCGCGATCGGTGGCGCCGGCCTGGCCGCGCAGGCCGTGGAGCTCGGGCTGGTCGACGAACTGCGGATGTTCCGCAATCCGATCGTCGTCGGGGGCGGCACGCCCTTCCTGCCGCCGGTCACCACCGCGATCCCGCTGGAACTGGTCGGGACCAGGACGTTCGGCTCGCGCGTGATCTACGAGCGCTACCGGCGCGCCCGCGCGGAGACGTAGGTCCGCGTGGAGACGTGGGTCCGCGACGCGATGTGGGTCCGCGTGGAGGCGTGGGTCCGCGACGCGATGTGGGTCCGCGACGCGACACATTCGTCGAGGAGGCAACCGCGAGGAGACACGGGTTCCGGAAGAGGCGTGAATCCGCGACCGACAGGGCTCCGGTCGGCGACGACGCTCAGGGTCGCAGCCTCAGCCGGTACCACTGCGGTGACGTGTGGTTCAGCGGCCAGCCCAGCCCCGTCGTCTCCGCGGGCTCCACGGACAGCAACGTCCACGCAGCGAAGGCAGCCTCCACCTCGGCCGGCGAGGCGGAGCCGGCGCGCGCCAGGAGACCGGTGGGCTGGAAGGCGAGGATCAGCAGCGTCGCGTCGGGGTTGGCCAGTGCGGTCATCCCCTCGGCCATCCTCCGGCTCCGGTCCCGATCCAGCGCCTGGAAGCAACCGATGTCCAGGAAGAAATCGAACGTCCCCAGGCCCTGGGAGGCAAGGTCCGTCACGTCGCCCACCACGAAGGTGGTGCCCGGTGTCCGCGTACGACGCGCAGCCGTGATGGCCCGCTCGACCGCGTCGATGCCGGTCGCCCGCCAGCCTCGCCGAGCCAACTCGGCGGTGTAGAGGCCGCGGCCACATCCCAGGTCCAGTGCCCGGCCGGGAGGGTTCGGCCGCTCCGCCTCCTCGGTGTCCAGCCTGGCCATGATCCCGGGGCCGGCCGCCCGGAGATAGCGCTCCCACGGCGCGATCCCGAGCGCGTACGCCACGTCGTACATCCCCATGGGGCCATCCCACCACGTCCGGGGGCAGCCGAGCGGGACGCCGCGGTTGCGGTTGCGGCGGCGGTCTGCGACGGACGCACAACGAGGTACGTACGCTCACCGGGCCTGCCCGGTCGTCGCGTAGTCCGGCGATCGGAGTGGTCCGGCCGCCTGGGGAGTCCGATCACCCGAGCAACCCGACCGTCCGAGCAACCCGACCGTCCGCGTAGAGTGACTTACATCACAACGATGGGGAGACGACATGTCCGTACGGGTCGACCTGAACATCTCGCTTGACGGCTACATGACCACCACCGATCAGACGCCCGACAATCCGATGGGGGATGACTGGTCCCGCCTGGTCGCGGCCTATGTCGCGACGCGGACGTTCCGTAGCCGCGTGCTCCACGACCCCAGCGGTGAGGGGACGACCGGAGTGGACGACGCGTACGCCGAGGAGTACTTCGCCGATGTCGGGGCCGAGATCATGGGCGCCGGGATGTTCGGGCTGCACAGTTTCCCGGACGATCCGGACTGGCGTGGCTGGTGGGGTGACGAGCCGCCGTTCCGGACTCCGGTGTTCGTCCTCACGCACACGCCGCGCCCTTCGCTGGAGATGGCGGGCGGCACCACCTTCCACTTCCTGACGGCGACGCCGGCCGAGGCGCTGGCTCGCGCGGTCGAGGCGGCCGCCGGCAAGGACGTACGGATCGGCGGCGGCGCCTCGGTGGTCCGTGATTTCCTGGCGGCCGGGCTGGTCGATCGCCTCCACGTCGCCATCGCGCCGATCCTGCTCGGCCGGGGCATCCGGCTGTGGGACGGCCTGCGCGGTCTGGAAGCCGGCTACGCCGTCACCGCCGAGACGGCTCCCAGCGGGACGATCCACCTGACCTTCGAGCGGTGACCGGAAGCGCGCCGCTCACGGGCGTACGACGCTCACGACGCGCACGGGCGCACGACGTTCACGGGCGCCGGGAAAGTCGCTCAGCTTCGCGGCGGGTGGACCCGGCGGCGGTTCCCGCGGATGTTGCGGCATTCCCGCGGACGCCAGGGTGTCCGCGGAGACCTGCCAAGGTCCGCGGGAACCCCTGACAGTTCCTGGGAGCGATCAGCCTTGCGGCGGAGTGGGCCGGGCGCCCGACCCACTCGGTTCCCGCGGATGTCGCGGCGTTCCCGCGGACACCGGGGTATCCGCGGGAACCTACGAAGGTCCGCGGGAAGCGGCCCAGGGTCCGCGCGAACGTCCCAGGGTCCGCGCGAAGGTCCCACGGTCCGCGGGAAGGTCTCACGGTCCGCGGGAACGTCCCAGGGTCCGCGGAAACCCCGCCAGGTCCTGGACGAGCCGCACCGCTGTGACGGCTGTCAGTGCCGGTGTTGTCAGCACCGGCACTGACAGCACCGGTCAGAGCAGCGGTCAGAGCAGCGGGTGGAGCGCCTCACCGATGGCGAGCAGCCGGTCATCGGTCCCGATGCCGCCCTCGATGGTGACGGCGATCGGCAGCGTCCCGTCGGGCCGGGACAGTGGGAGGGTGAGCTGCGGGGCCCCGGCCAGACCACCCGGCGCGACGTTGCGGGTGGCGGTCGGGAACATGTCCCGCTCGGTCCCGTTCAGCATGATCCGGTCGTCGCTGCCGAACAGCGGCGGCAGGTTCGGCGTGGTCGGGTAGAGGATGGCGTCCAGGCCGTGGGTGGCGAAGGTGCTCTGGTAGAGCCGGCGCAGCCGGTTGCGGACCGCCGCATCGCCCTCGTACCGGTCGTCGCTGATCGGCTGGGAGGTCATCAGCTCCAGCATCACCCGGACGTCCGGCGACCCGGCGAGTGCGGTGATCTGCTCCAGCGTGAGGTGCTGGTAGCGCTCCTCGGCCTCGTTCAGGTACGCGCGCAGGTTGATCGGCGTCTCGTAGAAGACCATCGAGAACCCGGCTGCCGCCAGGTCCATCGCACCCGGGACCCCGACCTCGACCAGCTCGACACCGGCCGCGCGGAGCGCGTCGAGCGCCCCGTCCACCGCGCGCTCGACCTCCGGGTCGACGTCGGTGAAGAACTCCGTCGGCACACCGACCTTCAGGCCACGCGGCGTCACCGGATCGACCCGCACGGACGAGCGGGTGATCACCCGGTCGATCGTCCGGACGTCCGGCACCGTGTTGGCGTGGACGCCGATCGCGTCGCGGGTCCAGGTCAGGTGGATCACCCCGTCGCCCGCGTACCGGCCGGTGGAGGGCCGGAAGCCGACGACCCCGCAGTAGCCGGCCGGGGTCGTCACCGAGGCGCCGGTGTCGGTGCCCAGGGCGAACGGCACACTCCCGCAGGCCACCGCCGCGGCCGAGCCGCCACTGGAGCCGCCGGACACCCGCTGCGGATCGCGCGGGTTGCGGGCCGGGCCGAACCGGCCGTTGTTCGAGGTGAGCCCGAAGGCCAGCTCATGCAGGTTCGCCTTGCCGATCGCCACCGCGCCGGCATCGCGCAGCGCGCGGACCAGCGAGGCGTCGATCTTCGGCTGGTGCCCGATCAGCGACGGCGTCCCACCGGTGGTCGGCAGCCCCCGGACATCGATGTTGTCCTTGACGGCGTACGGCACCGAGGCCAGCTCGCCGTCGTCGGCCAGCTCCAACTCGTCCACCCCGAGTACGGAGATGTACGTGTGGAGCTGGTCCTTGGCACGCTCGGCGGCGGCCACGGACTCGGCGGCAAGCTCCTTGCGCTCACCGATGGGCAGGGCGAGCCAGTCCTGGAGGGTCCGGTTCGCCTGGACGGTACGGGTGGTCGTCATCTCGTTCTCCGTGGGTCTCAGAGGATGGGGGGAGTGGTTCCGGGGCTCACCAGGGACGCCAGTCGAGGATCACGGTGCGCGCCTCGGACGTGCCCTCCTCCATGCGCCCGGAGAGGGTCATCGTCTGCCCGTCCCAGCCGACGGTGCGGCGCAGCGACTTGCCGACGAAGTTGGGGAACACGCTCAGGTCGACGTGGTGGGTGACCTGGTCCCCCTCCAGCGTGTAGGTGCCCGCATAGCACATGGACGTGGAGTAGGCCATCGCCCGCTCCGCCTCGTCGGCGTCCCACTGACCACCGGTGACGAAGTTCGCCCGGCCGGCGCTGGTCGCGATCTCGTACATCCGTCCGTCCCGGTAGGCGATCAGGCCGATCGGGCCCTCGCCCATCGGATGCTTGACCCGGCCGTCGTCGTACTCCTGACGCCAGTCGACGAGCCGCCAGGTGCGCTCGAACTCCTCCGGGGTGATCGTGGTTGCGGCCATGAGAGTTCCTCCTGCTGAGTGGTTTGGGTGATGCCGGGGTCAGTGGACGAGACCGCGGAGCGTGCTCGGGGTCCAGGTGCCCTCGGGAATGACGTCGTACGCGCCGTCCCGGACGTGGACCGGGTAGCTGCGGCCTTCGGCGGAGGCCCGGATCCGCATCCGGCGCGCCGTCTCGCGCACCTCCGGAGTGAGCCAGGACCGCTCGTGGCCCCACAGGCTCGGGCCCTCGGTGAGCTCGTACGGCTGCCACCGGTCGACGTCGATCCACCGGCCGCCCCAGCCGAGCTCGAGCATGAACGGTGACGGTGTGTGCGCGTAGAACGACGTCATGTGGTCGTTCGAGTGCCGCCCCAGGGACACTGCGATGCCCTCCGGCGAGCTCTCGGCCAGGTCGAAGCCGGCCCCGACGTCGTCCAGGGCGCCGAGCTCGACCATGACGTGATGGACCCCGGGCGCGTGCGCCGCGACGATGGCCAGCGTGTGGTGCCGGGGGTTGAGGTGGAAGAAGTACGCCTCGAACGGCTGGTGCTGGTAGTCCGACAGCCGGAAGCCGAGCACCTCCTGGTAGAAGGTCACCATCCGAGGGGCATCAGCGGCGAGCAGCACCGCGTGCCCCAGCCCCAGCACACCGGTGCGGAAGCCGCTCATCGTACGACCGGGGGAGAAGGGCTGGTCGGCGACCTCGGGCCCGTGGAAGACCTCGATCCGGTTGCCCTCCGGGTCGAGGCACCACAGACCTGCGCTCACCCGACGGTGGTCCCGGGTGACCCGGTCCATCTCGTGGTGCGGGACCTGCCGCTCGTCCAGTCGGCGGGCGACCCGCTCCAACGCCTCGGGCCCCGAGACCTCGAAGCCGTAGAACCCGCGGCCGCCGTCGTCGGAGATGACGAAGCGCTGCGAGCGGTCGTCCATCCGCAGCGTCAGCCCGCGCCGGGTGGTCTCCACCGGCTGCATGCCGGCGATGTCGTGCCCGAAGCGCTTCCAGTCGTCCAGCCGGTCGGAGGACACTCCGACGTAGCCGAGGGAATCGAGGATCAGGTCGGGGCGTGCGTCCGCCTGTGCGTCGGCCCCTGTCGCGAGCCGTTGGTCCTGTGCTGACATGGGTGGTCCCTTCATCGATCTGTCCGGGGTCGGGCACGGGAGCGCCCTGGTGAGTGGTGGTGTCGTTCCCCGCAGCGCCGGCTGCCGCGACACGGGGCGGCAGCGTCACCGGCTACAGCGGCGCGGGGCTACAGCACCAGCCCGCCGTCCAACGAGAGGACGGCGCCGTCGAGGAACGCGCCGGCGCGGCTGGCCATGTAGATGACCGTTCCGGCGATGTCGTCGGGACGGCCGATCCGGCGCAGCGGCGTCGCCGCGATGAAGTCGTCCAGGTGCACCGCCAGCACCGGCGCCGACCGGCGGCTCGGGAACGCGCCCGGGGCGATGGCGTTCACCGCGATCCCCTCGGGCCCCAGCACCTTGCCCAGCTGCCGGGTGAGGTGGTGCAGGCCCGCCTTCGCGGCCGGGTAGGGGAAGGTGGACAGGAAGGGCGCCTTGATCCCGTCCGCAGACCCGATGTTGATCACCCTGGCCGGGTCCTCGTCCGAGGCCGCGGCCCGCAGCTGCGGGAGGAGTGCCTGGGTGAGGAAGAACGGGACGGTCAGGCACAGCTGGGTCACCCGCTCCCAGTCCTGGATCGAGAACTCCTCGAGCGAGGACTCCGCCATCGTGCCGGCGTTGTTCACCAGGATGTCGAGCCGGGCCTCGTACGTGCCGTACGTCGAGGCCACCAGCTCGGGGCCGGCCGGATCGCTGAGGTCGGCGGCGATGCCGACCGCCCGCCCTCCGGCGGCACGGATCTCGTCGACCGCCCGGTCGAGGTCCTCGCGCCCACGGGCGACCAGATAGACAGTGGCCCCGGCGGCGGCCAGGCCGTCGGCGATCATCCTGCCGATGCCGACCGACGCGCCGGTCACCAACGCCCGCTTGCCGGTGAGGTCGAACAGCCCGGAGATGTCCATCACAGCCCCCCGGCCGTCGTCGTGGCGTCCGTCGCGCCCGCCGCGCCCGGAGCCCCGGCCACAGCCCCCGGTGTGCCCGGCAGGCCGAGCTCGGCCCGGGGCCGGGTCAGGGTGTCGACGATCGAGTAGGCGATGGTGCGGACGCCGATCAGCACATCCTCGACAGAGGCGACGCCCATGCCGCCCAGGCCCTCGTTCAGCTCGGCCGGGGCTGCGGCCGGCGGCCACGGGTAGCCCACCCGGGCGGTCGGGATCCCCAGGGCGCGGATCATCGCACCGTCGGTCTGCCCGGCCTGGTACGGGGTCTCGGTGTAGGGCTCGCCGGACACCTGCTCCCAGCCGCGCTGGGCGGACTGGATGATCCAGTTGTCGTAGTCGGTGAGGCCGCCGGGGAGGCTGCCGTACATGCTCCAGTCCAGCTCGATGTCGGGGTGGCGCCGGCGCAGGTCCTCGATGAACCCGGCGAACTGCGCGCGGACGTCGGCGGGCGAGGTCCGGGGGTTGATCCGCAGGTCCAGGAAGATCTCGGTGGTCGCCGACGGGAAGGCCGGCTTGTCCGGGTCGCCGGCCCGTACGGCCGAGATCCACGCCTCGGGCAGCACGGTGCCGAGGGTGTTGGCGGCCGTGTAGCGCGGCAGCCAGGCCTCGATCTCCTGGATCACGGTGGCGGCCGGGACGATCGAGGAGCGGAACCCGGGGGTGCCCCGGGTGATGCCCGCGTAGCCGAAGGTCCCCCGGACGTTGACCTGGATCCAGGCCATCCCCGGCTCCTCCGGGTAGACGCCCGGGCGAGGCTTGAGCAGCAGGCAGTAGTCCGGGTAGAGGCCGCGCATCAGCAGCTGGTAGACCCCGGTGCTCATCCCGACGTGGTCGCGGTGGGAGTTCATCCACGGCATGCCGCCCCCGGCGAACCCGATGCTCAGGTCGCCGAGGAACTCCACCCCGGCGTCCTTGATCGCGTGCATCACCTCGGTCAGGCCGGCGACCATGACCTTGGGGTTGGAGGCACCCAGGCCGACGACCAGCCCGTCCTGGACCCGGGCCCGGGGGAGCATGTCCTCGCGGGCGTACGGGCCGACCGTCGGCACGTCACGGTCCGGCTCGATGTGGGTGTCGATCGGGCAGTAGAGCAGCAGATCGGCCCCGCCGCCGCGTCCGGGCAGCACCCCGTGGACGTTGCCGGTCTCGGCGGAGACCGGCATGTAGCTCGCCTCGATCCCGACCCGGTCGGTCAGGTGCGCGGCCATGAACTCCGAGGCGGCCCGCTCGGCCCCGGTCGGGCTGTGGATGTCGACCAGGTCGACCAGCAGGTCACGCATCCGGTCGGCGTCGAGGCGGGAGACCACGGCGTCGTACATCTTCTGACGCTCGGGGTCCAGCGGGAGGGGGTGGGTGGTGACACGCATGGGCGGGGCCCTCCTAGTTCTCGCTCGGGACGAACTGCTCGGCGCGGATGTCGTGGACCGGCAGCCCGTACGACCCGAGCTGCTCCTCGGCGGCCCGGATCATCGGCGGCGGACCACACAGGTAGGAGACGGTGTCCGGGGCGACGTCCTCGGGTCGCAGGACCGACAGCGGTGTCCCCGCGGGGAGGTCGTCGCGGCCGGTGTTGTCCATCAGGACCGTACGGACCTCCAGGGTGGGCATGAAGGTCGCCCGCGCCGCCAGCTCCTCCTCGTGGAAGAGCTCGGTCGGTCGGTTGCAGCCGAACAGCAGCAGGATCGGCGGGGCCGGCTGGACGGTGCGCAGCCGGTCCAGCATCGACAGCATCGGCGCGAGGCCGGTGCCGCCGGCGATCAGGACGGTCGGGCGCGGGGCCGGTTCGAGGACGAAACCGCCCAGCGGGCCCTCGATGTCCAGGGCCTCGCCGACCCGGGCCCGGTCACGCAGGTAGTCCGACATCACCCCGGAGGGCAGGATGCGGATCAGGAAGGTCAGGCGGAACCGCTCGTGCTCCCCGGAGGCGAGCGAGTAGCTGCGCCACTCCTCGGTGCCGGGGACCTTGAGCCGGCAGTACTGGCCGGCGGTGAAACCGAACTTGATCCGCTTGGGGACCCGCAGTTCCAGCTCCACCACGGTGTCGGCGACCCAGGTGAGCCGGGAGATCTTCGCCTGGAACAGCACCGGAGGGTTGGCCTCCAGCAGGGTCGACGGGTACTCCACGTCGAAGGACGAGTCGCAGAGGGCACGGGACTGGCACAGCAGACGCTGACCGGCGGCGAGCTCGTCCTTCGACAGCACACTGATCTGGCCCGCCGGCATCTCCGCCGCCCCGTCGACCAGGGTGGCCGTACAGGTGCTGCAGGTGCCGACCCGGCACTGGCTGACCAGCTCGTAGCCCGCTCGGCGGGCGGCGGTCAGGATCGGCTCGTCGGCCTGCGTGTCGAACTCGCGCACCTCGCCGTCGGTGAACCGCAGCGTCACATGGCGCGGTTCGCTCTGCTGCACAGTCATCTCCGTGCCCTCTGCGATCGTCATGTCAGTCCGTCCCCTCAGTCCTCGTCCAGGTACGGCGACTGGAAGAAGCCGCGCCCATGGGTCGCCGCCTGCTTGCGCCAGGCGACCACCGAGTAGTCCATGTCGGAGAGCACCTCGTTGTTCCAGCCGTCGAAGCGCTGGTAGTGCTCCTCGGTGGCCTCACGGGCGAACACGTCGTTGTTGTTGAAGTCGAGCAGGCCCAGCGGCTTGTAGAAGTGCTCGTACTTGAACTCGAACTCCTTGCGCTCCTCGTCGGTCGTCGCGCGGTCGGCGATCACCTCGAAGTACATGTGGTGGTGGTCGTCGATCGGGACGTAGAACTCGTACTGCGTGACGCCGGGGATCGGCCAGTTCTCGACCATCAGCGTGGCCGGCAGCCAGCAGCTGACCCGGAAGGGCTCGTACATGGTGCCGCCGCGGGCCTTGATGTCGACCATCGGGTTCTCGAAGACGGGGGCGTAGTTCTCCGGCAGGTCGTACCGGTTCATCACGCCCTTGGGGCCGTTCTCGATGTCGATGCTCTCGGTCGCGTCGTCCTTGAGCGCCTTCATCCCCAGCGGCATGGCCCGGTCGAGCGCCACCACGATCTTGTTGTCCCAGTGCACCAGCAGGTGGCCCGGGTCGAGGCCGTTCTCGGCGGCCAGTCGCCAGTTGCCGTAGAGCTTGCGGCGCAGGCCCTTGGTGACGATGTGCGGGTCGCGGAAGTGCGGCGTCTCCTTGTCGGTCACCAGCATCGGCAGGTCGGTGTCCAGCGGCGGCGTGGGGTAGTCCTCCTCGCCGACGAAGACGAAGATCATGCCGGCCACTTCCTCGGCCGGGTAGGTACGTACGGCGACGGTGCCGATCAGCTTGTCATCGGGGGACCCGACGATCGTGTCCAGGTTGCCGGTCTCCGCGCTGTACGTGTAGCCGTGGTACCAGCAGGTCACGGTCTTGTCCGCGAAGCACATCGGCTTGGCGGACAGCTTCACGCCGCGGTGCAGGCAGCGGTCGGCGATCGCATTCACCGATCCGTCGGCGCTGCGGGTGACGGCGATGTCGTGGCCGCCGATCGTGACGCCGACGACGCCGTTGACCTCGACCTCTTCGCTGAAGCAGGCCGGGTACCAGTGGTTGGCGAAGCCCCAGTCCGCCTGGACGTACGGGCCGTACTGCCGGGCGACTTTGGCGGAGTTGCCGATCGCTGAGTTGGTGGTGTCAGAGCCTGTGATTGTCACGTGAACTCCCTTGTTCTGGGCGCAGTGCCCTGGTGGTGACGGGCGAACCCTGTCGATGGGTACAAGCTTCGGCAACCAAGAGAAGAAAGTCAATAGACATTCAAGAGAGATTTCATCGATAAGCCATCGATGCATGAATGAGGCGCAGGTTACAGTCCGGGGGTGGAGTCGTCGACGCCTCGTCCCGCCTGGGCGTACGGCCGGGGGCCGGGGCGGTGACGTGCCGTTGCGAGGCCATCACGGCGCGCTCGAGGCCGGGCGTGAGGGGTTCGGGGAGATACGCACGAGGCCCTGGAGGTGCGGTCACCTCCAGGGCCTCCGAGTGGGGCGGGGTCTCAGGCCGGGGTCTCAGGTCTCAGGCGGGGGCCTCGGCCGGAGGTCTCAGCTCGGGTCCGGTCCGGTCTCCTCGTCGAAGATGTGGTGCGGATTGAGGATCCCGGCGGTGCGCACCGAGGACTCGTACAGGATGGTCAGCCGGGTGAGGCGTCGGGAGATCTCGTTGAGGGTCTCCTTGGCGAGTTCGTCGGGGCTCATCTGGTCCACGAGGAGCCGCGCCCGCAGGGTCGCGTACCGCTCCGTCCACTCACTGCCCGCAGGGGTCGTCTCGTAGTGTGCGGTGACGCCCGACCTTGTCTTCTTCACCAGTCCGACGCTCACCAGCTTGCGCAGGCTGTACTGGACATTGGCCAGGTCGTCGCGGTTGACGAGCCGGGCGATGGTGGTGGCGTCCTTCGGTCGGCCGTACATCCGGACCACGTGGAGGATGACGACCTCGTTGAAGGTCAGTTCGGGCTCGCCGATCAGCAGGGTGAGCTGGGTGACGTAACGCTCGAAGGCGGCGTAGGCCGCCATCAGGGTGAACTCGAAGTTCGCCAGGTTGGCCTCGGCCAGCGTCCGGCCCAGGTGCCAGGAGGTCTCCACGGGGGGTGCTGACGGCGCGGTCGATGCTTCCGTCGCACCGGGGGATGTGGTCTTGGGTGGTCTGGCCATGGCGTGAGTCTTTCAGATGGCAGCAGTGGGAAAGCGCTACCGGCAAGACTACCAACGTGTCATTCAATCGAAAATCAATCGAATATTTCCTGTGACAAGGGTCACTCGGTAGCTGTGTGGTCGACTGCATGCCGTTGTCGGGCTCCGGAGCCGGGGTGGGGTG
This sequence comes from Raineyella sp., assembly GCF_034933565.1. Classification (NCBI taxonomy): domain Bacteria; kingdom Bacillati; phylum Actinomycetota; class Actinomycetes; order Propionibacteriales; family Propionibacteriaceae; genus Raineyella; species Raineyella sp. The sequence continues at coordinate 26,880 of NZ_JAYFNG010000005.1, read as the reverse complement.
GGCCGGCCCTCGCCTCGACGACATCCGCCTCCAGTCCCACGGCGGCGCCATCACACTCGACGCGGCAAGCCGCGCCACCACGGCCGATTACGACGGAGACAGTGCGCGCCGAGTGCCGAGTCGGGGGTGCCCGCCGGAGGGGCCACAGATGCCGGATCGGGGTCTTCCTGTGTGCCGGCTGTGGCGTCGAAACCAGTCTGTGACGTTCACCCAGTATTCTTGGTGCGGATCACTGGTCGTAGTAATGTTCGGAGGCTCACATGACGTGGAAGGCCCGTGGCGTCGCCGCGCTCGTGGCGATCACCCTCGCCGGGACCATGAGCGCCTGTGCGCCCGCCAGTTCCTCCGACCGGCCCGGTGCCGCCGCCCCCTTCGCCAAGGCGAGCCAGCCGGCCTTCGCGGTCACCTCGAACGTTGCGGCGGACGCCAAGGACGTCCCGGTCGACACTCTGCTCACCGTGACCGCCTCGTCCGGCGCGCTGGAGGACGTCACCGTCACCGGCGCCGGTACGGACCGCAGCGGCAAGGCCATCAGCACCACGGTCAAGGGCTCCATCGGGGCCGACGGCACCTGGACGGCGTCCGAGCGTCTCGATCCGGCCACGACGTACACGGTGGTCTCGACCGGTTCGGCCCCGGCCGGCGACGGATCGGTGACCTCGACGTTCACCACCACCGCGCTGTCCCTCAAGCAGCAGGTCTTCGTCACGATCACCAACCAGTCAGGCACGACGTACGGCGTGGCGATGCCGATCGTCGTGACCTTCGACCTGCCGGTCACCGACAAGAAGTCGTTCGAGAGGGACCTCAAGGTCACCACCGTTCCCGCGCAGACCGGGTCCTGGGGCTGGGTCTCCGACCGTGAGGTGCAGTGGCGCCCGGAGACCTACTTCGAGCCCGGCACCAAGGTGTCGGTCGAGGCGAACCTCAACGGTGTCAGCGCCGGCGACGGCCGGTACGGCCAGAACTCGGTGTCGGCCGACTTCACCATCGGGCAGTCGCGCGTCACCAAGGTGGATCTCGCCGCCAAGCAGCTCACCCAGTACGTCAACGGTCAGGTCGTGGCCACCATCCCGGTCAGCGGCGGCAAGCCCGGCGCGGAGACCCGCAGCGGCACCAGCGTGGTGATGGAGAAGCTCGCCCAGACCCGGATGGCCTCCGAGACCGTCGGTATCGCCAACAACTCTGCGGACGGGTACGACCTGATGGTGAAGTACGCGATGCGGATCACCACCAGCGGTGAGTTCATCCACGCCGCGCCCTGGAACTCCGCCAACTTCGGCCGGGCCAACCTGAGCCACGGCTGCGTCGGCATGGGCACCGGCGATGCGCAGAAGCTCTTCGGCATCGTCCAGGTCGGTGACCCCGTCGTGGTGTCCGGCACGAAGCGCCCGCTCGACGACGGCAACGGGTGGACCGCCTGGAACGTTTCCTGGCAGCAGTGGCAGGCCAAGTCGGCCCTGGCCTGATCCTGACCCGTACGTCGGACCCGACCCTGGTCCGTGGGTCTGCTGATCCGGACGTCTGCTGACGTGGAGGTCGCATTCACCCCGCACGTCCGTCGACCCGTACGGCGCGCCCGAGCGGTGGAAGACTGGGGTCGTGGGCCCCGAGGATCCTGATCCGGTCGGCACCCTGCGCCGCATCGCCTACCTGCTGGAGCGCGCCGGCGCGGGCACCTTCCGGGTGCGCGCGTTCCGTCATGCCGCCGACACCGTCGACGGCGTGGATGGTGATGAGCTCCGTCACCGCCTCGCGGCAGGCACCCTCACCGAGCTGCCCGGCATCGGCCAACGGACGGCGGCGGTGGTGGCCGACGTGCTGGCCGGACGTACGCCCGACTACCTCGTCCGGCTCGAGGCCGAGGCCGTCGGACCGGTCGTCGCCGGCGGTGCGGCCGTCCGGGCGGCGCTGCAGGGCGATCTGCACCTGCATTCCGACTGGTCCGACGGAGGTGCGCCGATCCCCGAGATGGTGGCGACGGCCGTCGCGCTGGGGCATCGGTATCTGGCGCTGACCGATCACTCGCCACGACTCAGGGTCGCGAACGGGCTGTCGGCCGAACGGCTGCGGCAGCAACTGGACGTCGTGGCCGGGATCAACCGGGCCGCCCCCGGGATCCGCGTGCTGACCGGCATCGAGGTCGACATCCTCGAGAACGGCGCACTGGACCAGGATCCTGATCTGCTCGACCGGCTGGATGTCGTGGTGGCGAGTGTCCACTCGAAGCTGCGGATGCCCCGCGACGAGATGACCCGCCGGATGATCACCGCGTTGGCCGACCGGCACGTCGACATCCTCGGCCATGTCACCGGGCGGCTCATCACCGGGGAGCGCGGCACCCGGCCGGAGTCCGCTGTCGACGCGGGGCTGGTGTTCGAGGCCTGCGCCCACTTCGGTGTGGCCGTGGAGATCAACTCCCGGCCCGAGCGCCTCGACCCGCCGCGGCGGCTGCTCCGGGAGGCGGTCGAGATCGGCTGCCTGTTCGCGATCGACACCGACGCCCATGCCCCCGGCCAACTGGACTGGCAGCCGTACGGCTGCGCCCGGGCCGAGGACGCCGGGGTGCCACTCGAGCGCATCGTCAACACCTGGGACGTGGCGGATCTGCTGGCCTGGACCCATCGGCGTACGGGGTGATCGCGCTCGTCCTGCTGCCTGCTGCCTGCTGCCTGCTGCCTGCCATCGGCAGGAGCGAGAACGATGCCGGCCAGCGGCGCCTGCTCCGGAGAAGCGCCGCTCCGCTGATGTCCGCCGCCCGGGGCAGCCGGTCAACGGGCGACGGTCCGCTGCGACCTGCGCCGACCCGGATCAGCCGGCCGGGAGCCTGTCGCGCAGATAGGCCACCACGTCGTCCAGGCTGACCAGCCGGGGGTAGTCGGTCTCGGGGATCTCGACATGGAGTCGGTCGTGCAGCCCGACCAGGAACCCCAGCCAGTCCAGCGAGTCGAGGTCCACCTGCCTGCGCAGCGGCACGTCGCCGCGCAGATCGTCGGCCCCGACCTCCGGGGCGACCTGCTGCAGGGCCTCGATCACGATGCCGCGCAGTTCCTTGTCGTCCATGGCAGCCCTCCTGTCCTCGGTCTTCTCGTACGTTCGGCGGTGGTTCGTACGTTCGGCGGTGTTGCAGGCGCGGTGTTGCAGGCGCGGTGTTGGCAGGCACGGCGGCGCTACAGATCCTCGGGCCGCTGCAGCAGGTCGCGCAGGGCGGCCAGGAACAGCCCTCCGCGGTGGCCGTCGGAGACCCGATGGTCCGCGGCCAGCGTCGCCATCACGGTCGGCATCACCGTCAGCGCGCCGGCCTCGACCCAGGGGCGCGGCGCCACCGTGCCGAACCCGACGATCGCCACCTGGGGTGGATGGATCACCGGGAAGACCGTCTCCACCCCCTGGTCACCCAGATTGGTCACGGTGATCGTCGCATCGGCCATCTCCGAGCTGCGCAGCGCGCCGGCCCGGGCGCGCTGCACCAGATCCAGCATCGCGGCCATCAGGTCCGGCAGCGCCAGATGGCGTACGTCATGGATGGCGGGGGCGACCAGGCCACCCCCGCGCAGGGAGATCGCCACCCCGAGGTGGGCGTCGGCAGCCGGGCGGAACTCGCCGTCGACGACGTGTCCGTTGAGCTCGGGGAAGTCGGCCAGGGCCACGGCCACCGCCTTCAACTGCAGCACCGCCATCACCAGCCGTTCGGTGATCGGGCGCTCGGCGTTGGCGGCGGTCAGCCAGGCCGTCGCCCGGCCCATCGCGACGGTCTCGGCGAGGTAGTAGTGCGGGATCTCACGCTTGGACCGGCTCATCGCCGCCCCGATCGCCCGGCGGAGTTCCGCCTGACGGTCGGCCGGTGTGGCGCCGGGTGTCGGGACCGGCTGCTGGCCGGTCGCCACCCGCTCGATGTCGGTCAGCATGACGGTGTCGTCCGGGCCACTGGCGGGCACGGTGGCCACATCGATGCCGAGCTCGGCGGCCCGCCGGCGCGCGGCGGGGGACACCCGCCGACGTCCAGCCGGCACTGCAGCATCGGCAGCCGGCTCCGGCTCCGGCTCCGGCTCCGACTCCGGCTCCGACTCTGACTCCGGGGTCGGAGCAGGTGACGCCCCGGGGACCGGTGCTCGGACCGGCCCCGGGGCCGCCTCGCCACGTGCCGATGCTGCGGGCGCCTCACCCGAGGCGGGCGCCGGGGGCGCCTCACCCGGGGCCAGCAGCGTCGCGATCAGGGTGCCGACCGGCACCTTCTCGCCGGGGGAGATCAGCAACTCGTGGACCGTGCCCTCGAGCCAGCACTCCACGTCGATGGCCGCCTTGGTGGTCTCGACCACCGCGACGATCTGGCCCTTCGCGACGGTGTCGCCGGGGGCGACCAGCCACTGGACGAGTGTGCCCTCGTCCATGTCGGCGCCCAGTGACGGCAGATTGAACTCAAGCACGGGTCAGCTCCTTCACGGCCGCCACGATCCGGTCGACCTGCGGCAGGGCCGCGTCCTCCAGGTGCTTGGCGTACGGGATCGGCACCTCCGCCGTGCACACCCGCACCGGCGGCGCGTCCAGGTCGTAGAGGCTCCCCTCGGCCAGTTGTGCCACCACCTCGCCGGCCAGGCTCCCGGTCTTCCAGCCCTCGTCGACGACCACCACCCGATGCGTACGCGCCACCGACGCCGCGACCGTCGCCAGGTCCAGCGGCCGGAGCACCCGCAGGTCCACGACCTCCGCCTCGACGCCCGGACCGGCCAGTTCCTCGGCCGCCGCCAGCACCTTCGGCAGACTGCCGCCGTACGTCACCAGGGTGACGTCCGACCCGGACCGGCGCACCGCTGCGGTCGTGATGTCGCACGGCGCCGCCCCGTCGGGGAGATCGCCCTCCAGGTTGTAGAGGCCGACGTGCTCGAACAGGATCACCGGATCGGGGTCGGCCAGTGCCGGGGCCAGCATGCCGCGGGCATCGGCGAGCGTCGCGGGCGCCAGCACCCGCAGCCCCGGCACGTGGGCGAACCAGTTCTCCAGGCTGTGCGAGTGCTGGGCGGCCAGTTGCCGGCCGGCGCCGGTCGCCATCCGGATCACCAGCGGCACGGAGAACTGACCGCCGGACATGTGCCGCAGCAGGCCGGCCATGTTCACGATCTGGTCGAGGGCCAACAGGCTGAAGTTGATCGACATCACCTCGACGATCGGGCGCATCCCGCCCAGTGCCGCGCCGATCCCGGCCCCGACGAACCCGAGCTCGGACAACGGTGTGTCACGGATCCGCTCGGGGCCGAACTCGGCGAGCAGCCCTGCCGACACGGCATAGCAGCCGCCGTACGCCCCGACATCCTCGCCCATCAGGAACACCCGCGGGTCCGCGAGCAGTGCCTCCCGGATCGCCTCCCGGACGGCCTCGCGATAGGTGGTCCTCATCGTCGGCCTCCCGGCATCGGGCCTCCCGGCAGAACGCCACCCGGCATCGGGCCGGCCGCGGGGTCGGTCGGGACGACGGGCGGACCGACCGGGGTGGTGACGTCGCGCAGCAGGGCCTCCACCGGTTCCACCGATGAGGCCTCGGCGAATCTCACGGCCTCGGACACCTCCGCCTGCGCCGCGACCTCGAGGGCAGCGAGTTCGGCCTTCGCCAGGCCGGCCTCGCGCAGCGCGGACGCGAGTCGGGGGATCGGGTCGCGCTCCCGCCACGCCGCCACCTCGGCCTTGGTGCGATAGAGCCCGGGGTCGAACATCGAGTGTGCCCGGAACCGGTAGGTCTGCATCTCGAGGAACACCGGCCCGCCACCGGCCCGGATCGACGCGACCGCCTCCCCGACCGCGGCGTGGACGGCCAGCACGTCCATCCCGTCGACCACAGCCGTCGCCATCCCGTACACCGCGGCCCGGCCCGCCAGATCGGTCCGGGCGTGCTCGTGGGCCAACGCCGTGCCCATCGCGTAGAGGTTGTTCTCGCAGCAGAACAACACCGGCAGCTGCCAGAGCGCGGCGAGGTTGGCCGCCTCGTGGAAGGCGCCCTCGGCCATCGCCCCCTCACCGAAGAAGCAGGCCGTGACGGCGTCGCCACCCCGCATCCGGTCGGCCAGCCCCAGGCCCGCGGCGATCGGCAGTCCGCTGCCGACGATGGCGGTGCCGCCGAAGAACCGCGTCGTCGCGTCGTAGAGGTGCATCGAGCCGCCCCGCCCCCGACAGCAACCGGTGACCTTGCCGAACATCTCCGCCATGATCGCGCTCATCGGCACGCCGCGGATGAGGGCGTGGGCGTGCTCGCGGTAGGTGGCGACGATGTTGTCATCGGGCCCCAACCGGTGCAGCGTGCCGACGGCGCAGGCCTCCTCGCCGATGTAGAGGTGCAGGAAGCCGCGGATCTTCGACGCGCCGTAGAGCTCGGCGCACTTCTCCTCCATCCGGCGCACACGCAGCATGTCGGTCAGCAGCCGGACCGGCAGAGCCTGCTCGTCGGTGCTGGTGCCGGCATCGTCGTTGGTGTTGGTGTTGGTGTTGGTGTTGGCGGTCCGTTCGGTCATGATCCCCCTCCGCTCTCCAGGGTCGAGGTGTCCCCCTCGGGCAGGCCCAGCTCGCGCGCCTTGAGCAGCCGCCGCAGGATCTTGCCGCTGCGGGTCCGGGGCAGCGCGTCGATGAACTCGATCTCCTTGGGCGCCACCGCCGCGCCGAGACGTCTACGGGCCAGGGCGGCGATCTCGCGGCGCAGGGCGTCGTCGGGCGTACGTCCCGCCATCAGCGACACGAACGCCTTGACGACTTCGCCGACCAGCGGGTCGGGCTTGCCGATCACCGCCGCCTCGGCCACCGCGGGGTGTTCCATCAGCACGCTCTCCACCTCGAACGGGCCGATCAGGTGCCCGGCGGACTTGATCACATCGTCGCGGCGCCCGACGAACCAGTAGTAGCCGTCCGCGTCGCGCCGGGCCAGGTCACCGCTGAGGTACCACTCGCCGGCGAAGCAGGCCCGGTACCGCGGCTCGTCGTCCAGGTAGCCACGCAGCATCGAGGGCCAGCCGGACCGCAGCGCGAGCTCCCCTTCGACGTCGGCCGCCTCGCAGAGCCGTACGCCGCCGTCGTCGAGCCGTTCGACGATCGCCGCGTCCACCCCGGGCAGCGGCCGGCCCATCGAGCCCGGCTTGATGTCCTGGGCCGGGGTGTTGGCGATCATGATCCCGCCGGTCTCGGTCTGCCACCAGTTGTCGTGGATCGGCAGCCCCAGGACGTCGGCGCCCCACCAGACGGCCTCGGGATTGAGCGGCTCGCCGACCGAGGCGACGAACCGCAACGACGGGAAGGTGTGCCGGGCGGCCAGTTCCGGGCCGGCCCGCATCAGCATCCGGACGGCCGTCGGAGCGGTGTACCAGACGGTGACCCGCTCCTCCTCGAGGATCCGGTACCAGCGCTCGGCGTCGAACTCGGCGGCATCCACGATCGAGGTGACGCCGTGCAGCAGCGGCGCGATGATCCCGTACGAGGTGCCGGTCACCCAGCCGGGATCGGCGGTGCACCAGTAGATGTCGTCCGGATGCAGATCAAGGGCGTACTTCCCGGTCGCCCAGTGCGTCACGGCGGCGTCATGGACGTGCACCGCGCCCTTCGGCGTGCCGGTGGTGCCGCTGGTGAAGTGGAGCAGCGCCACGTCCTCAGGGCCGGTCGGGGCGATCTCGCACACGTCGGAGGCCTCGGCCATCAGCGTGGCCAGATCGAGGGTGCCGGGGAGCTCGGCCGCCTCGCCCGGTCCGCCGACGATGAGCACGTGGCGCAGGGTGGGCAGGCTGCCGCGGACCGTGGCCACCTTGCGGCGGTAGGTCTCGGCCGTGGTGACCAGGACCGCGCCCTTGCCCAGGGTGATCCGGGTGGCGATCGGTCCGGGACCGAAGGCGGAGAACAACGGGGAGACGGCGGTGCCGTTCTTCAGCGCGCCGAGGACGGCCAGGTACAGCTCCGGGATCCGGCCGGTGAGGACGAACATCCGGTCGTCGCGGCCGACACCGAGCGTACGCAGCACGTTGGTGAACCTGTTGCTGAGCCGGTCGAGCTCGCCGTACGTCACCTCGCGGCGGGAGCCCTCGGCGGAGCGGAAGTCTTCGGCGGAGCGGGAGTCTTCGGTACGAGCGGAGTCTTCGGCGGAGCGGGAGTCTTCGGTGCGAGGGGAGCCCTCGGCGAGGAAGCGAAAGGCGATGTGGTCGCGCAGCGGCCCGGCGGCGTGGCGGGTGACCGCCTCGTACGCGATGTTGAGGCCGCCGTCGGGCAGCCCGGCCAGCTCTCGGCGGGCTGCGGCCCAGCTGAACCCTGCCCGCTCCGCCGCGTAGTCGGCCAGGTGCGGCGGCACACGCAGGTCCCCGGCGGACTTCCGGATCACCCGCGGACGGTCGGGGACGGTACTGCCGTCCGGCACCGGGGAAGAGGGGGCGGGTCGGGAGACCGGTGCGGGTCGGGAGACCGGTGGGGGCTGGGCGTCCATCGTGTCCTCCGTCAGGATCCCACGCCTCAGCCGACCCGGCACCACACGTGTGGTGCCTCCGGGGGCTGGATACGCGGTGCTTGGGCGCGCGGTGCCTGTGGTGCTTGGACACGTGGTGCATGCAGATGTGGTGCTTGCTGGGCCTGGACACGTGGTGCATGCAGATGTGGTGTTTGCTGGGCCTGGGTGCGTGGCGCGCGTGGATGTGGTGTTTGCTGCGCCTGGGTGCGCGGTGCCCGCGGATGCGGTGCTGCAGCGGTCGACATGGTGATCACCCCCGGGGAGCGTCTCAATGAAGCCATTGTCCTGCCCGTGTCCGCGGCTGTCAGGGCATCAGGGCGGACCTGCTGAGTGGCGACGGTACGCATCCCGGAGTGCCCATTCAGCCGCCGCATTTTCCTCGAGCCGCCGCACTTTCCTTGAGCCGCGGCCCGTGAACGGGCGGCGGCTGCAGGGCCCGGGCCGCGGCTGACCGAGAGCGCGGCGGCTGTGGAACCCGCGGGTCTGAAGGACGTACAGACCGGAGGGGATCCGGGTCTGAAGGACGTACAGGCCCGAAGGGAATCCGGGTCCGAAGGACGTACGGGCAGAGGAGCGGACACCCGCGGCGCGCCGGGACGCGCGCCGGGATGCGCGCCGGGATGGGGGGAAGCCGACGATCGGGCCGATGTTCGACGGGGCACCTGGGGCCGGCGGAGCACATACTGGTCCTGTGCCTGATGTCACCCCTTTGGTCGGTGAGCTCACCGGTTACGTCGTCACTCCCGACGGCCCGGGCCCGTGGCCGGGCGTGATCGTCATCCATGACGCTCTCGGGATGACCAACGACCTGCGCCAGCAGGCCGAATGGCTCGCGGACGCCGGCTACCTGGCGGTCGCGCCGGACTTCTTCGCGGCCACCGGCAAGGTGCGTTGCATGGTCTCGACGGTGCATCACATCCGCGACCGTCGTGGCGGGGCGTACGACGACGTGGAGCGCGTCCGGGCCTGGTTGGCCGGCCGGGCGGACTGCACCGGTGCCATCGGAGTCATCGGGTTCTGTTTCGGCGGTGGCCTGGCGCTGGCCCTGGCGTCCGGCCGGGGATTCTCCGTGGCCAGCGTCAACTACGGGACGACGCGGGGGATCGCGTACGGCGAGGACCTCCTGGTGGACGCCTGTCCGATCGTCGGGAGCTACGGCGGACGCGACCCGATCGTCCGGCGGGCCGCCGATCGGCTGGGGGAGACGCTGACGGCGGTCGGCGTGGCGCACGACGTCAAGGAGTACCCGGACGCGGGCCACGGCTTCATGCACGATTACGAGGGCGCCGGTGACGGGAGCTCGAAGCTGATCCCGTTCCTCGCCGACCGGACCGGGCTGTGGGGCTACCACGAGCCGTCCGCCGAGGACGCGCGCCGTCGCATCATCGCCTTCTTCGACCGGCATCTGGCGCGGGCCTGAACCGATGTCGTCCGGGCCCGACCGCGCCGGGCCGCCGGATCAGGGGACCACGCCCCTCGGCGTCATGTCGCCGCCCGGCCCAGGACAGCCCGGCCCAGGACAGCCCGGGTCGAGGACAGCCCGGGTCGAGGACAGCCTCGGCCGAGTGCGGCCGCCACTCAGTGCAGCATCGGCGCGTCCAGCAGCACCTCGGGGATCCCGAAGCCGTCGACCAGGTCGGCCACGTACGGCCGCAGCTCCCCGCAGAGCGCGTCGATCCGGGCGGAGATCTCCTTGCTCCGGGTCGGGGTGAGGCGGTGGTGTTCCAGGAACCAGCCGCGGTCCGCCTCGAGGGTCGACATCACCCACAGGTCGCAGAGCCGATCCAGCAGCAGGGCCGCGCGCCCGTCCTGGGTGTCGTCGATCCCGGCGATGAACGCCTCCAGCACCACCCGGTCGGTGTGCGTCCGCGACGCCGCGAGCATGTGCGGCGCCAGCGCGTTCAGCGCGGCGAAGGCATCCTCCGGCCGGGCCCGGGCCGCCTCCCGGGCGCGATGGGCCAGCGACTCCAGGACGTGGCGCTCCCGGTCCTCGAACATCACCACCTGCCAGCCGCGCTCCAGCGGCAGGCCGTCCTCGTCGCGCAGCTGCGCGCGGGCGACCATCCGGGAGATCAGCGGCTGGGCCGCGGTCCGCTCCAGCACCGCCTCACCCAGGCTGCGCGCCGTCGCGCGGGCCATCCCCAGCAGGTCGAGATCGCCCCAGGCGTCCCGGTAGTCCACGAGCAGTTCCTTGGCGACCAGCTGCTGCAGCACCGTGTTGTCGCCCTCGAAGGTGGTGAACACGTCGACGTCCTGGCGGATCTGGGTCAGCAGGTTCTCGGTCAGGTAGCCGGCCCCGCCGCAGGCCTCCCGCATCGCCTGCACGGTGTCGACCGCCCACCGGGTCTGGGCCACCTTGAGCGCGGCCGCCCGGGTCTCGAGTTCCCGCTCGACGCGTACGTCGGGTGACTCCAGGTCGTCCCAGCGGTGCAGTTGCTGCAGTAGCTGGTTATGGGCGAAGCCGTACGCGTACGCCTCGGCGATCCGCGGCAGCAGCCGTCGCTGGTGGGTGAGGTAGTCCAGCAGCAGGACGTCCCCCTCGCCGCTCGGGGCGGGGAACTGTCGGCGCCGCAGGGCGTAGCGGGCGGCCAGGGCGATCGCCCGGCGTCCGGCCGCGGCCGCCGACCCGCCGACGCTGATCCGGCCGCGGACCAGCGCGCCGACCATGGTGAAGAAGCGCGCGTTCTGGCTGCGGATCGGGGAGTGATAGGCGCCGTACGTGTCCACCCCGCCGAACCGGTCGAGGAGCAGCCGGCGGCGGACCCGGACGTGGTCGAAGCTGATGGTGCCGTTGTCCACCCCCAGCAGGCCGCCCTTGTGGCCCTGGTCGCCGATCGTCACGCCCGGCAGCGGGGTGCCCGTCGCGTCGCGCAGCGGCACCAGGATCGCGTGCACACCGTGGTCGGTCCCGCCGGTGATCAGCCGGCCGAAGACGACCGCCATCCGCGCGTCGCAGGCGGCGTTGCCGATGTAGACCTTCGTCGCCGCCACGGTGGGGGAGTCGACCTCGAACTCCTCGGCGTCGGGCAGGTAGGTGATGGTGGTGGCGAGGTGCTGGACGTCGCTGCCGTGCCCCGACTCCGTCATCGCGAACGCCCCGGGCAGCCGCATCGTCAGCGCGTCACGCAGGTAGGTCTCGCGGTGCCACTGGCCCCCGAGGGTGAGGATCGAGCCGGCGAACAACCCGAACTGCACGCCCACCTTGACGTCGAACGACAGGTCCGCGTACCCGAGCATGCCGTACGCGACCGGCAGCTCGGTGGCGTCCCCACTGCCGCCGTACTGGCGCGGGTAGCCGATGCTGGCATAGCCGCCGTCCGCGAACCGCTGCGCCTGCCGGGTCGTCCACTCCCGGGCGGCCGCGATGTCGAGCGTCGGGTCGCGGACCAGGTCGGCGGTCAGCACCTCACGGCGCAGCCGGGCGCGCAGCGCATGGAAGGGGCCGTCCAGCGCCTCGACCAGCGCCTCGCCGAGCGGCGGCGGGGCGGCGGTCGTGGGGGATGCCGGTTCCTCGGGACGGAGGTCCTCGGGACGAAGGATGGATGACATGTCGGCTCCGGGGACGTTCCGTCCGCGCCCCGTGCTGCGGGGTGGCGCCCGATCCTGCGCCGGATCCCGCCCCGGGGCGATGGCTTCCCACTAGAATATGTGAACGGTGTCACGCCGACCAGGCCGGACACAGGTCTCCTGGGGGAGGTCAGACGATGGTGTCGGAGCACGCAGGGCAGGGGTCGTCCGAACGCACCGCGGTGGTGGTGGGGGGCAACCGGCTCCCCTTCGCGAAGGCCCGCGGATCGTACGCCCCCGACTCGACGCAGGATCTGCTCATCGCGGCCCTCGACGGCCTCATCGCCCGCTTCGGCCTGGCGGGCGTACGCCTCGGGGAGGTCGCCGCGGGTGCGGTGCTCAAGCACGGCACCCTGCTCAACCTCACCCGCGAGGCCGTCCTCGGCTCGGCGCTGGCCCATGACACCCCGGCCGTCGACCTGCAGCAGGCCTGTGGCACGGGCCTGGAGGCCACCGTCTACATCAGCAACAAGATCCGCCTGGGCCAGATCGACGCCGGGATCGCCGGCGGTGCCGACAGCATCAGCGACACCCCGCTCGAGGTCGGCCCGCGCCTGCAGCGGGCGCTGCTGCGGTTCTCCGCCGCGCGGACGACCCAGGCGAAGCTGGCCGCCCTCGCCGAGCTGCGGCCGCGGGACCTGGCGCCGATCGCCCCCCAGGTGGCCGAGCCCCGCACCGGGCTGTCGATGGGGGACAGCCAGGCACTGACCACGGCCACCTGGGGCATCACCCGGGCAGCGCAGGACGAGTACGCACTGGGCAGCCACCGCAAGCTGGCCGCCGCCTGGGACGCCGGCTTCTTCGACGATCTCGTCACCGCGCATCGGGGTGTCGTCCGGGACGAGTCGCTGCGCCCCGACAGCACCCTGGAGAAGCTGGCCGGGCTGCCGATCGTCTTCGGTGCGGGTCCCGGCGCGACGATGACCGCGGGCAACTCCTCCCCCCTCAACGACGGCGCCGCCGTGGTGCTGCTCGCCGAGGAGGGCTGGGCCCGCGCCCGGCACCTGCCCGTCCTCGCCCGGATCGTCGACGCCGAGGTGGCGTCGGTCGACTTCGTCTCCGGCGGCGAGGGCCTGCTGATGGCCCCGGCCCGCGCCGTGCCCCGACTGCTGGCGCGCAACGGGATGGCGCTGCAGGACCTCGACCTGTACGAGATCCACGAGGCCTTCGCCTCGACGGTGCTCACCACGCTGGCCGCCTGGGAGAACGAGGACTACTGCCGCGACACCCTGGGCCTGCCCGGGGCGTTGGGCAGCATCGACCCGGACCGGCTCAACGTGAACGGGTCCTCCCTCGCCGCCGGTCACCCGTTCGCCGCGACCGGCGGTCGGATCGTGGCGACCCTGGCGAAACTGCTCGCCGCCTGTGGGCCCGGTGCCCGGGGGCTGATCTCGATCTGTGCCGCCGGCGGCCAAGGGGTCGCCGCGATCCTGGAGGCGATCTGATGCCCGCATCCGCGAAGCCCCGGACGGTCGACGCGCTGCTCGAGGCCCTGCTGGGGTCGCCCGTCGGCCATGCGCTCACCCGACAGCTCGGCTTTCCCGAGGGGCCGGAGCTGCACCGGGGCCCCGGCCGGCCGACCGGCCCGATCGCGTACGCCGTGCTCGGCGACCGGGCCGGTGGGAGCACGCCGGCCGACCCGACCGCACCGGCCGGCGGCACCAGCACGAGCGGCGTCGTCACCAGCGGCACCACCACGTCCACCACCACGACCGGTGCCGCCCTCGCCGCGCTGGGCATCGCCACCGTCGACCCGCTGCGCGACGACCCGGCCGCCCGGAGCGCCGGTCCGGACGGCAAGCCGCGGCCCCCCGCGTACGACACGGACCTCGGCGGTGTCGTCCTCGACCTCAGCGGGCTGCGGACCATCACCGCCCTCGAGGGCGTCCGCGCCGTGCTGCGTCCCGCCGTCCGGGCCCTGGCGAAGAGCGGCCGGGTCGTCCTGGTCGGACCGCGGGCCGTGGATGTCGACGGGCTCGAGGCCAGGGCGGTCGCCCGGGGCCTGGAGGGCCTGGTGCGGTCCGTCGCCAAGGAACTGCGCGGTGGTGCGACCGCGAACCTGGTCCGGCTCGCCGCCGGCGCCGGCCCCGAGGACCTCACCTCGACCCTCGACTTCCTGCTGTCGGGACGGTCCGCCTTCGTCAGCGGGCAGTCCTGGGAGGTCGGCCCGCGGCGTACGGCCCGGTCCACCGGGACCGCCGGGGACGCCGGACGGAGCGTCGCCGACGCCGGCCCGCGGATCGTGGTCGTCACCGGTGCTGCCCGGGGGATCGGTGCCGCCATCGCCCGGACGTTCCATCGGGCCGGGGCGACGGTGGTGGTCGTCGACGTGCCGCCCGCCGGGGAGGCGCTGGGGGCGGTCGCCAACGAGGTGCACGGGACCGCGCTGCAGCTCGACATCACCACCCCGGACGCGGGTCGGCGGATCGCCGCGCACGTGGCGGAACGCTACGGCGACGACGCCCGGATCCAGGCGATCGCGCACAACGCCGGCATCACCCGCGACCGGCTGCTGGCCAACATGGACGAGAAGCGCTGGGCGCAGGTGCTCGACGTCAACCTGGCCGCCCAGCTGCGGATGAACGAGGTGCTGCTCGACCCGACGCTGCCCGGCGGCTTCGCCGAGGACGTCCACATCGTCGCCAGCTCCTCGACCAGCGGCATCGCGGGCAACCGGGGCCAGACCAACTACGGCACCAGCAAGGCCGGCGTGATCGGCCTGGTGGCGGCCCTGCAGGAGGCGTACGCGGACCGTCCGCTGACCGTCAACGCCGTCGCCCCCGGCTTCATCGAGACCGACATGACCGCGGCCATCCCCACCGTGCAGAAGGAGATCTTCCGCCGGACGAACAGCCTGCACCAGGGTGGCCGGCCGATCGACGTGGCCGAGACGATCGTCTATCTGGCCGATCCGGCCTCCAGCGGGGTGAACGGCCAGGTGATCCGGGTCTGCGGGCAGAACATCGTCGGCGCCTGACCGCAGGACACGCTCGGCGCCTGAGGTCAGACACCGGCGCCCCGGACCCGCGCAGCGGCCTCCCCCGGAACAGGGCGACTGAGCCCGAACGTCGTCGGCGGCCGGGCTCAGTGACCCTGACCGCTCCCGTCGCCCTGTTGCAGCTTGTCCAGCCGGGCCTTGAGCAGTTCCACCCGGTGGGCGTTGCCCGCCAGCCCCAGGTACGTCGCGCCGTACAACGCCAGCAGGGCGTCGTCGAGGCGCCGGACCGCGCCCGGCGGGTGCTGGTAGCCCATCCGCGCGGTGATCGCCGCGGAGTCGACCGAGGACAGCAGGCCGGCCAGCTTGTGCAGCGAGTCGACGCCCAGTTCCAGCAGCAGCCCGGAGATCCAGGTGTAGTGGTCGGTGCGTGACCAGCCGGAGTCGGGGAACTGGCCGGCGAGGAAGGCCGCCAGTTCCTCGGTGCGGATCCGCGGATCGTTCGGGTCGGCCTCCAGCGCCCGCGGCGGCATCCGCTCGCGCAGCCGTTCCCGGATCACCTCGAACTCCCGGTCGGCCAGTTCCAGCAGGCCGGCGGCCAGGGTGAACCGGCGGTTCAGGTCCGGGGCCAGCTCCTCGGGCACCGAGCCCTTGTAGCGGATGTCGTGCTCGAACTCGGCCCAGGCGTGCTGGAGGACCGTACGGATCTGCACCTGGGCGCTCGGCACCCGGAAGGTGTCCGCCGGCAGGTCGCCCAGCCAGATCGGGTCGAGGGCGATCTGGAGGTGGCGGCTGACGTAGCCGAACCGGCCCTCGCTGGCCGTCAGCTGGCCCATGTCACGGTCGTCGAGGACGGTCAGCTGCTCGGCCAGCAGGTCGGCGACGACGGCGACGTCGCTGCGGACGTAGGTGATCACCCGGGCACCGATCTGGTCGGTGATGTCCCTGAGCGGATCGGGGTAGAGCGGATGTCCGCCGGCCGACTTGTTCGCCTTCGCGGCGAACGATGCGGTGCTCTTTCCGCGCCCGGTGATGTCGAGGTAGTTGACCCCGGCGTCGTCCAGGGTGCCGGTGAGCCAGTCGGTGAGTCGGCGGGCCGCCTCCTGGGCGTACGGCTGGAGTTCCGCGTAGCTCCGGACCGCCCCGCGCACCAGTCGGGTCAGTTCGGGGTCCTCGGCCCCCGGCGCGTACGCGGGCGGTTCGGGGCTGAGGTCGGCGGGCAGGGCGGGGGTGACGATGTAGCCGGTGGCCGCGTCGCCGTACACCGTGGTGTCGTCCGGGCGGCGGTGGGCGTACAGCGCCACGTAGGCGCAGACCACCGCGTCGATCCGGTCCTCGACGGTCCGCAGTTCGCTCTTGCGGTCGGCGGCCCGGACCGCCTCGGTGAGTTCCTGCCACGGGGTGGAGCCGGCCAGGTGCAGCGGCAGGGGTGCGTCGGCGAGGCTGTCGAGCAGCCCGATCAGCCGCAGCATCTCCTCGCGCATCCCCTCGAAGGGTCGGTTCTGACGCTGCTTGTACTTCAGCGTGCGGCCGAGCCGGAACAGGGCGACCAGCGCCGGATGCGGGTAGACCTCGATGGCCCGGCGGGTGCGCCGCGAGGTCGGGTCGATGTCGAGGTGGAAGCGGGTGGCCAGGCGTGCCCCGCGCGGGATGTCGTGCAGCTCGGGGCGGCCGGTGTTCGAAGGATGGGCGCCGGCTTCGAAACGGGCGAAGTCACGGTTGAGGGCCGCCTCGCAGGGCCGGTTGCCGGTGGCGTTGGTGACGATCAGCGGAGCGTCGATCGCCACCAGGCATTCGTCGTCGAGGTACGGCGCCAGGGCGGCTGCGATCGTGTCGTCGGTGGTGGCCGCGGACAGATGGACCAGCGTCCCGGTGTCGTCGAGGACGGCGAGACCGGTACGGGCGCGCTCGCCCCAGGCGAGGTCGATACCGACGAAGTGCACGTCACCAGCATCCTCTGCGCCGGTTGCTCCGTCCGAAGTGGTCACCCGACGTGTCGGCGCGGTCCCGGGGGCAGTCAGCCGGGGGCTGAGCTGGCCGCGGCTGTGTCGGGTCAGCGCAGCCCACGTCGACGCTCGTCGTTGGTCCGTTCGGTCTCGTCGCCGATGGTGAAGAGGCTGACGATCGTGCCGATGCCGAGCCACCCGGCGGTCAGCAGGTAGCCCACGCCCTTGCCGATCTTGCCGATGTAGAAGTACTGCAGACCGGCCACTCCGAAGAACCCGACCGCGGTCAGCAGCATGGCCAGGCCGACCTCGCGCGGCGGGGACGTCGGCACCGGGTAACCCATCGGCCCCGCCGGATAGGGGTAGCCGGGAGCGGAGTGTCCCGGTCCCACCGCCGGATAGCCCGGCCCACTCATCGGGTAGGCGCTCCCCGGGGCGTAGGCGGGCGGTGGGTAGTCGGTGGCCGGCTCGGGGTCGCGGGCCCCTGGGTCCGGTGAGGTGCCGGGATCGTCCGAGGTCGGGGCCTCACCGTAGATGGTGCGATAGAACGAGTCGTACGTCGGCGTGTCGTACGGTTCCTCGTACGTCGGTGTGTCGTACGGCGTCTCGTAGGTCGGCGTCCCGTAAGGCGATGTCTCGTACGGTGCCGCCGCGTACGGTGGCCGGTCGTACGTCGGTGCCGGGGGGACCGGCTGGGCGTACGCCGGCCGGCCGGAGGCTGCCGCCGGTGGTTCCCGTACGCCCGGCGCTCCGGGTCCGTACGTCGGTGCCGACGGTCCGGAGAACGTCACCCAGGGAGCCGGCGGGTCGGATGTCGGCTGGGGCGCGGGCGGCTGCGGTGCGGGCGGCTGGGTCGCGGGTGCCCGACGTGGCGTGGCCGAGGACCACGGCGTCCCGGAGTCCGGCGAGTCCGTTCCCGGCTGGTCGTACCTGTCCGGTGGGGCGGCCGGATGATCGCCGGTGACCCCCGGCCCACCCGGCATCGCGGGCCGGACGTCCGCGACCGGGCGGCCGGTCACGTCCGCCCGGTCGGCTGCGGCCGAGGAGCCCGATGGCAGGTCGTCGGACCGGGATGGGGCGTCATCTGGGCGTTCCGGGCCGGTCTGCGGAGAGGTCATGCCGTCATGGTCCCATCGTCCGGTGCCGGCGTGAGCCGCCGCGCCCCGATGACACAGAACAGTCCGCCGTCCCGGCCGGGGCGCGGGACCAAGCGGGCCGGCCGCTGACCCGGGCCCGTCGGCTCGCCCGCGACCGGCTCCAGGTGGGCGGCGTCCTGCGGCAGGTAGCCGGCCGCCCGCAGCAGGCGCTCCACCTCGCGTCCGGGCAGCAGCGTCGCCCGTGAGTAGTAGGGGCTGTCCGCCTTCTCCGCCAGCAGCCGGCGCCCGGCGGCACTCTCCGGCTCCAGATAGGCCACCACGATCGACCCGCCGGATCCGGTCACCCGATGGGCCTCCCGCAACGCCCGCAGCGGGTCGGCGACGAAGCACAGCGACGTGATGAATGCGGTGTATCCGAACACCCCGTCGCGGAACGGCAGCCGCTCGGCCTCCCCGATCACCGTGCGGATCCCGCGGTCCCGGGCGTACGCGGCCATCCGCGGAGCAGGATCCAGCCCGAAGCCGATGCCGAGCGTGGCGGCGAACCGCCCGGTCCCGACGCCGATCTCCAGCCCGGCACCGTCCACCCCGTCGAGCAGGGGCCGGACGGCGTCCAATTCGGCCGCGAACTCAAGGGCATGGCGGTCGTACCAGGCGTCGTAGTCGGCCGCGAGGTGGTCGAAGGTGTCCGCCGACGGTGCTGCCATGTCGCCCATGCTACGGATCACCGCCCTGCCGCGGTCGTCCCGTCCTTCCTTCTGCCCCCTCTGTCCCTTCCCTTCTGCCCCTCCGCACCCCGCCGGCCCTGCCGCGGTCGGGCCGGCGGCTCTTGCGCCCTGTCGCGGTCGGGCCCGGGGAGGTCTTGGCAGTCGGGTTGCATGAGTGCTAACCCCCGACTAACGTTCTGGTTAGCACTCTCCTCGTGAGTGTGCCAAAGGCCAGGGACGGCACCCGCGACGACGCCCCTGCCACTCGACAGACACTGAAACATCAAGACATGTGAAAGGGGTTTGACGTGGCAGTCACGATCAAGCCGCTCGAGGACCGCGTCCTCGTCCAGCCGCTGGAGGCCGAAACCACCACCGCGTCGGGTCTGGTGATTCCGGACACCGCCAAGGAGAAGCCGCAGGAGGGCGTCGTCCTGGCCATCGGCCCGGGCCGTATCGACGACAAGGGCCAGCGCGTCCCGATGGACGTCGCCGAGGGCGACACCGTCATCTACTCCAAGTACGGCGGCACCGAGGTCAAGTACAACGGCAAGGACCTGCTCCTCCTCAACGCCCGCGACATCCTCGCGGTCGTCTCCAAGTGACCCGCTGAGGAGGCGCGCACATGGCAAAGCTGTTGCAATTCGATGAGGAGGCCCGCCGCTCGCTCGAGCGCGGTGTCGACATCCTCGCCAACACCGTCAAGGTGACTCTCGGCCCCAAGGGCCGCTACGTCGTCCTGGACAAGAAGTGGGGCGCCCCGACCATCACCAACGACGGCGTGACCGTCGCCCGTGAGGTCGAGCTGGAGGATCCGTACGAGAACCTCGGCGCCCAGCTCGCCAAGGAGGTCGCCACCAAGACCAACGACGTCGCCGGTGACGGCACCACCACCGCGACCGTGCTGGCCCAGGCCATGGTCCACGAGGGCCTGCGCGCCGTCGCGGCCGGCTCGAACCCGATCGAGCTCAAGCGCGGCATCGACAAGGCCGTCAGCATCGTCGTCGACCAGCTGGCCGAGCAGGCCCGCCAGATCGAGACCACCGAGGACATGGCGTCGGTCGCCACGATCTCCTCGCGCGACGAGCAGATCGGCGCGCTGATCGCCGATGCGTTCGACAAGGTCGGCAAGGACGGCGTCATCACCGTCGACGAGTCGCAGACCTTCGGCACCGAGCTCGAGTTCACCGAGGGCATGCAGTTCGACAAGGGCTACCTGTCCCCGTACATGGTGACCGACACCGAGCGCATGGAAGCCGTGCTGGAGAACCCCTACATCCTCCTGCACTCCGGCAAGATCTCCTCGATGAACGACCTGCTCCCGCTGCTGGAGAAGGTCATCGGGTCCGGCGGCACCCTGTTCATCGTGGCCGAGGACGTCGACGGTGAGGCGCTGTCGACCCTGGTCGTGAACAAGATCCGTGGCACCTTCACCTCGGTGGCCGTCAAGGCCCCGGCGTTCGGTGATCGTCGCAAGGCGATGCTGCAGGACATGGCGATCCTCACCGGCGGCCAGGTCGTCGCCCCCGAGGTCGGCCTCAAGCTCGACCAGGTCGGCCTGGACGTGCTCGGTCGCGCCCGTCGTGTCGTCGTCACCAAGGACGACACCACCATCGTCGACGGTGGCGGCGAGGCCGCCGAGGTCGAGGCCCGGGTGGCCCAGCTGCAGGCCGAGATCCAGCACACCGATTCCGACTGGGATCGCGAGAAGCTCCAGGAGCGGGTCGCGAAGCTGGCCGGCGGCGTGTGCGTGATCAAGGTCGGTGCCGCCACCGAGGTGGAGCTCAAGGAGACCAAGCACCGCATCGAGGACGCCGTCTCCGCGACGCGCGCTGCGATCGAGGAGGGCATCGTCGCCGGTGGCGGCTCCGCCCTCATCCACGCCGCCAAGAAGCTCGCCCAGATCGATCTGGAGGGTGACGAGAAGGTCGGCGCGGAGATCATCCGCCGCTCGGTCGTCGAGCCGCTCCGCTGGATCGCCGAGAACGGTGGCGAGCAGGGCTACGTCATCACGACCAAGGTCGCCGAGCTGGGCCCGAACGAGGGCTACAACGCGGCCACCGGGGTGTACGGCGACCTGATCGCCCAGGGCGTCATCGACCCGGTCAAGGTCACGCGTTCCGCGCTGACCAACGCCGCGTCGATCGCCTCGCTGCTGCTCACCACCGAGACCCTGGTGGTGGAGAAGCCGGCCGAGGACGCCAACGCGGCCGAGTGATCACTCCGGGTGATGTGACGTACGGCGCCTGACGCCGGCCACACCGCCCGACACAGAACGGGGGCCCCATCCGGGGCCCCCGTTCTGCGCGTCCGGGTCAGGCACACCGGCTCGACCGGCCGGACCGCCGGGTTGGTGCCGGGGCGTACGGGTCGGCGCCGCGCACGAGGCGCGAGCGTGGAGGGCACCGTGCACACTGCCTCAGAGGCCGCGGGTCGGCGCCGCGCACGAGGCGCGGGCCCTGCATCGCGGCTACGGGATCTGCAGGCGCACGGTGGGCGTACGGTCCGCCGAGATCAGCGCCTCGGCGAACTCGACCGTCACCTCCAGCGCGGCGGCGATCTCCTCGACGGCGGCGCCGGCGGCGTGCTGTCCCCTGGACACCTCCGCCAGCCGGGCCAACGAGGCGGCACAGGCCTCGAGGCTGCCGACCAACTGGCTGCCGGCACTGGAAAGGGCGGAACGTCCGGCGGGGGAGAGGCCTGCATCCATGGCCCCCAGCGTAGGGCCCCTAGAGTAGGGGGCATGCCACAGTCCTCGTCACCGTTCGACCGGCAGGGGGCCGCGCCGTCGCGCCCCGAGAAGATCCTGGTCTTCCTGCACGACATGGCCGACACCCCGCTGACCTGGCAGGACCAGGTCGGTGCCCTGCCCGAGGGATGGCGCCCGCTCACCCCGTGGCTGCGTGGCATGAAGCCGATCGACAAGGAGGTCTTCGACCTCCAGGCCGCCGCCGACGCCCTCAGCGTGATTCCGCTGGAGTACGGGGTGGAGTCCGTCGTGATGGTCGGAGTGGGGCTGGGCGGCACCGTCGCGCTGCGCTGCGCGGCCGACAGTCCGGCGATGGTCCGTGGCCTGGTGCTGGTCAACCCGCTGGTGGCCCCCGGTGGGCGTGCCCTGAAGCGGCAGCGTACGGCCCTCAAGCTGATGCCACGCGGCCGGCTGGCCGCCCAGAACATCGACAAGGACAGGCTGCTCGCGGCGATGGACATGCTCGCCACCCTGGACCTCGGCGATGCCCCCGAACAGGTCAGCTGCCCGGTGCTGATCCTCTGTGCCGACGACTCCGCCGCCCGGCAGGCCGCCGACGAGCTGGCCGCGCGGCTGCCGAACGCGACCGTCAGGCCCGTCGCCGGCGGGCCACGCCCGCACCAGGAGGATCCGCGGGCGTTCAACGACATCATCGCCGCGTTCGTCACCTCCCTGGACGACGACCCGACGCAGGACTCCCCGACCGGTCTGCCCGATGACCCGTTCCACGACCTGCCGGCCGATCCGTTCGACGGCCTGCCCGATGACCCGTTCCGCGACGAGGGCTTCGGTGACGCCCCCGGCGGCGACACCCCGGAGCGTTGAGGCGGGGGGTGCACTGACCGTGGTCACCCACAGCGCGGGCCTGGTGGCGTGGACCCGTCACCGGGGCGCAGACCCTGCCGGCCCGGAGCTCCGCGTCTTCCTGATCCACATGGGCGGTCCGTTCTGGGCCCGCAAGGAGGCCGGTGCCTGGTCGGTCCCCAAGGGCATCCACGACGCCGACGAGGAGCCGGCGGCGGCCGCCCGCCGGGAGTTCACCGAGGAGGTCGGGGTGTCGGCCCCCGAGGGCGACCTGCTCGACCTCGGCACCGTCCGCAGCGGCGCCAAGCAGATCCGGGCCTTCGCCGTCGAGGCGGACCCCGGGCTCGCGTTCCGCGCCAGCAACACCTTCACCCTCGAATGGCCACCGCGGAGCGGACGGACCGAGGAGTTCCCGGAGGCCGACCGGGCCGAGTGGTTCGGCCTCGCGCAGGCGCGCGAGCGGATCGTACGGTCCCAGCTGCCGTTCCTGGACCGGCTCGCCGCCGCGGTCGGGGGCCCGACCGTCGAGCGCCCGGCCCAGCACCCCGGTGCAGGTTCCGAGGAGAGCGGAGGGGCCTCTAGGAGCTGACGCGCCCCGAGGAGAGCTGACGCGCCCCGAGGAGAGCTGAACCGGCCCGAGGAGAGCTGAACCGGCCCGAGGAGGGCTGAAGCTGCCGACGAAGGGACGAGGGGCCCAGGATCGGCGACGGGACCGGTGGCTCCGGTCAGGGGGTTAGCATGGGCGGGGCGCCGTTCCGGCGTGCGGCGCGCTCCACCTCCAGCGAAAGGCTCACAGTGTCGGATTTCGGCGATCTGGTCACATCACAGGTTCCCAGCCCGTTCGGGGTGCTCGGTCTCACGTTCGACGACGTGCTGCTCCAGCCCAATGAGTCCGACGTGATCCCCTCCGAGGTGGACACCGCGTCGCGGCTGACCAGGAACATCGAGCTCAAGGTTCCGCTGATCAGTGCCGCGATGGACACCGTCACCGAGACCCGGATGGCCGTCGCGATGGCCCGGGAGGGCGGCATCGGCATTCTGCACCGCAATCTGTCCGTGGCGGACCAGGCGGCGATGGTCGACCAGGTCAAGCGCTCCGAGGCCGGCATGGTCGACGAGCCGATCACCATCGCCCCCGACGCCACGCTCAAGGACGTCGACAAGATCTGCGCCCACTTCCGCATCTCCGGCGTGCCGGTCGTCGAGGGTGACATGAAGCTCGTCGGCATCATCACCAACCGGGACATGCGCTTCGAGTCCGACCCGAGCCGCAAGGTCTCCGAGGTGATGACCACGATGCCGCTGGTCACCGGCCACGTCGGGATCTCCAATGACGAGGCCCTCGGCCTGCTGGCGAAGCACAAGATCGAGAAGCTCCCGCTGGTCGACGCCGACGGTCGGCTCACCGGGCTGATCACCCTGAAGGACGTCGTGAAGTCCGACCAGTACCCCCCCGCCACGAAGGATCCGCCGGGCCGGCTCCGGGTCGGCGCCGGCATCGGTATCTTCGGCGACGCGTGGGAACGGGGCATGTCGCTGATCGAGGAGGGTGTCGACGTCATCGTCGTCGACACCGCCCACGGTCACTCCCGCTCGGAGATCGACATCATCAAGCGCCTCAAGAAGGAGAAGCGCACCCAGGGCGTCGACATCATCGGCGGCAACGTCGCCACGTACGCAGGTGCCAAGGCCCTGGTCGAGGCGGGCGTCGACGGCATCAAGGTCGGTGTCGGCCCGGGCTCGATCTGCACCACCCGGGTGGTCTCCGGGGTCGGCGTTCCGCAGATCACCGCGATCTACGACGCCGCTCGCGCCGCCCGTCCGGCCGGGGTGCCGGTGATCGGCGACGGCGGCCTGCAGTATTCCGGCGACATCGCCAAGGCCTTGGTGGCCGGCGCGGACACGGTGATGCTCGGCTCGCTGCTCGCCGGGTGTGCCGAGGCCCCCGGTGACCTGATCTTCGTCAACGGCAAGCAGTTCAAGACCTACCGGGGCATGGGCTCGCTGGGCGCGATGGCGACCCGCGGGCGTGATGCTTCCTACTCGAAGGACCGCTACTTCCAGAACGACGTGGCCTCCGACGACAAGCTGATCCCCGAGGGCATCGAGGGTCAGGTGCCCTACAAGGGTCCGCTGGCCGCGGTCGCCTACCAGCTCATCGGTGGCCTGCACCAGTCGATGTTCTACTCGGGTGCCCGTACGATCCCCGAGCTGCACAGCAAGGGCCGGTTCGTCCGGATCACCAGCGCCGGTCTGCGCGAGTCGCACCCGCACGACATCCAGATGACCGTCGAGGCCCCCAACTACTCGACCCACGAGAAGTGACGTTCTGACAACCACGCGGGCCTGACGTCCGCAGCCGTCGCGGGCCGGTTCGTCCGCGGTCCACGCCGGGAGTCTTCTCGTCCCCGGTCCGAGAAGGAGAAGTCATGTACGACATCGGTCGGAGCAAGCGCGCCGAATCCGCGTTCGCCCTGGACGACATCGCGATCGTTCCCCAGCGGCGTACGCGTGGTATCGAGGAGGTGGACCTCACCTGGAAGATCGACGCGGTGAGCTTCGACTTCCCGCTCATCGCTGCGCCGATGGACTCCATCATGTCGCCGCAGACCGCGATCGAGGTGGGCCGGCTCGGTGGTCTCGGGGTGCTCAATCTCGAGGGCATCTGGACCCGCTACGACGACCCGCGACCGCTGCTGGAGGAGCTCGGCGGCATCGAGGACCCGACCGCGGCCACCCGGCGGCTCCAGGAGATCTACTCCGAACCGATCAAGCCGGCACTGATCCGGGAGCGGATGGCCGAGGTGCGCGACGCGGGCGTCCCGGTCGCCGGATCGTTGTCCCCGCAGAACACCGCCGAGTTCGCCGCCGACGTGGTCGCCTCCGGGCCCGACTTCTTCGTCATCCGCGGCACCGTGGTCTCCGCCGAACATGTCTCCAGCCGACGCGAACCGCTCAACCTGAAGAAGTTCATCTACGAGCTCGACGTCCCGGTGATCGTCGGCGGCTGCGCCACCTACCAGAGCGCCCTGCACCTGATGCGCTCCGGTGCGGCCGGTGTCCTGGTGGGGTTCGGCGGTGCGGCGACCCACGCGACCCGTCGGGTCCTCGGCATCGAGGTCCCGATGGCCACCGCGATCTCCGACGTGGCCGAGGCCCGGCGTGACTATCTCGACGAGTCCGGCGGGCGCTACGTCCACGTGATCGCCGACGGCGCGGTCGGACGTTCGGGTGACATCGCCAAGGCGATCGCGGTCGGCGCGGATGCTGTGATGGTCGGCGCTCCGCTGGCCGCCGCCGCGGAGGCGCCGGGTCATGGCTACCACTGGGGCGCCGAGGCCTGGCACGAGGAGCTGCCGCGCGGCGAACGGGCGCACTTCCCGATCGTCGGCTCCCTCCAGGAGATCCTGGTGGGCCCGTCGCACAGCGCCGACGGCACGATGAACCTCGTGGGTGCCCTCAAGCGCTCCCTCGCCACCACCGGCTACACCGAGGTGAAGGAGTTCCAGCGCGTCGAGGTCGTGCTGCACCGCCTCTGAGCCTCGCTGACCTCTCTGGGGTCTCCGCGGTGTCCCCGTCCCGTACGGAAGGCCCCCAGTACGGAGGCACCCAGGTACGGACCGCATATACGGACCGTTTCCAGGTACGGACCGTTTCCAAGTACGGATGCGCCGAGGCCCTTCCGCAGCGCCGCCAGGTCCACTGCCGCCCCCACAGGTCCGGTGCCCGACATGAAACGGGCACCGGACCTGTGGCGTCGGGGCCGCCGTGTCCCTCAGGCGCTCGCACCGCGTCCCGGCACGGGCCGACGTCCGTCGTGCGCAGGGCCCGGCGCTGAGCGTTTCCCTTGCGCAAGGTCCGGCACGGACGTTCCCCTTGCGCAAGGCCAGGCATCCGCCGCGGGGGCCGCGGACGGTCCCGATTTGACCCGCGTGGAGCATCGACGTAACCTTCTCGAGGCCTTGCGGGAAGCCGGTCCTTCGAATGGAGGGTCGTCCCGGACGGTTGTCCCTATCTTTTTCGTCTGCTGGGACTGGTGTGTCGTGCTCACGTACGGCCCACCGGCCCGAGCCCGAGGAAACAGGGCGAGAGATTTCGGCTGGCGGATTTGACTGCAAGGTCGCTGATCTCTAAAGTTGGACGAGTTGCTGCGGCAGATGATCGATTATCTCGATGATATGGCGCGGTGGCGAGGAAGGAATTCCAGAAGGGAATCCGCAAGGGTTTTCGGAAGGTTTCTGACCGAGCCGAGGATTTCTTCGGATTTGACTCCGCGGAAATCGATCGGTAAAGTAATACAAGTTGCTGGCGCGGGAAGTCGGGCTGGCAGCTCCTCGGGTCAGGGATGGTTCGGGGGCTTGGTTGATCGGTTCGTGTGGTTCGCTGAGAGGCGGATTTGACAGGGGCTGGGGGGCCGGGTAAAGTTGATCTGGTCGCCCCGAGCGGCTCCGGGTTGTTCCGGGGTGGTGGGGTGTGTGTCCGATGTTTGAGAACTCAACAGTGTGCTTTGTTTAGTCAATGCCAATGGCACTATTTTTAGTGTCGACATCACAATATGTTGTTTTGTGTTGTCCTCGGCCAATCTTTCGGGGTTGGTCGTAATTTCTTTGA
>NZ_JAYFNG010000004.1:0-11069 GCF_034933565.1 Raineyella sp. | reverse complement strand
GGGCCCCCTCGGCCGTCTCGGGGCGGTGGAGTACCGTCCATTGGTCGGACCAGGATCGGCGGCGGGGCGCCCACACTGTCATAGCTGAAGCGCAGGGCGAAGATTGTCCTAAGAAGACTTCCTATTTGACAGAACATATGGCACGATTGTTGACACGAGGCCACAGCGGTGTGGCCCTGGCAAGCAAGGAGGGCGCAACGTGTCGGACGTAGCCGCCAGCAGTACCCCACGCGTCGGCGTGGGGGTGATCAGCCTCGGGTGGATGGGCCGGGTGCACGCCCGCGCCTACCGGGGCATCGCCGAGTATTTCCCTGACCTGGAGGTCCGCCCGCGGCTGGTGTCCGCGTGTGACACCGTGGCCGAGACCCGGCTCGCCGCCGTCGGCTCGCTCGGGTTCCAGCGGGCGACGCCGGACTACCGCGAGGTGCTGGCCGATCCCGAGGTCGACGTGGTGTCGATCTGCGCACCGAACTTCCTGCACCGCGAGATGGCGCTGGCCGCCGTCGAGGCCGGCAAGCCGTTCTGGATCGAGAAGCCGATGGGCGTCTCGGCCGCCGAGTCGCGCGACATCGCCCGGGCCGCCCAGGCCGCGGGCCTGGTCACCTCGGTCGGCTTCAACTACCGTCACACGCCCGCCGTCGAGCAGGCCCGTACGCTGATCCGCTCCGGCCGGCTGGGCCGGATCACCAACGTCCGGGCCTGGCTGATCGCGGACTACGCCTCCTCCCCGGAGGGCCCGCTGACCTGGCGCTACGAGCGCGCCCGCGGCGGCTCCGGCGTGATCGGTGACCTGATGAGCCACGGCGCCGACCTGGTGCAGTACCTGGTCGGGCGGATCTCGGCGGTCTCCGCCGTCTCGCAGACCTTCATCCCCGAGCGGCCCATCCCGACCAAGGTCGGCGTCGGCCACAGCGGCTGGGAGGTCTCCGACCAGCTGGGCCCGGTCGAGAACGAGGACTGGGTCGCCCTGCTCGTCCGCCTCGAGAACGGTGTCGTCGGCACCCTCGAGGCCTCCCGGGTCAGCGTCGGCCCGCGCGCCGAGTACATCATCGAGGTGTACGGCACGGAGGGTTCGCTGCGCTGGAACTTCGAGCATCTCAACGACCTGGAGGTCTGCCTCGGCCGTGACCTGGAGTTCCAGGGCTACACCCGCGTGATGGCCGGCCCGACCTTCCCGGAGTTCCACCGGTTCCAGCCCGGCGCCGGCACCTCGATGGGCTTCGACGACATGAAGGTGATCGAGGCGGCCCAGTTCCTGCGCTCGTTCGCCACCGGTGAACAGCTGGCCCCGTCGGTCGCCGACGGTTGGGCCGCTGCCGAGGTCGACGAGGCCGCCGTGGCCTCCGACGCGGACGGCCAGTGGCACGACGTGCCGCGGGTCGAGGGCACCACCACCTACGACATCTGATCCACCGTGCGCCCGCCCCGGTCCGGGGCGATTCGACAAGGGAGTCTTCCGTGCACACCTCAGCTCCATCCCCCCAACCCGAGGCGACGATGAGCCTCGACGTCACCCGCGACGAACTGCGCGGGCTCACCGAGCGGACGCCGGCCTCCGGCAAGCGCCGCTCGATCGGCGCGATCGCCGCGGTGGCGACGCTCGGATCGCTGCTGTTCGGCTATGACACCGGCGTGATCTCCGGTGCCCTGCCGTACATGTACATGCCGTACGCCGCCCACGGCCTGCACCTCGACTCGCTCGAGGAGGGCCTGATCGGCGGCACGCTGCTGATCGGTGCCGCGTTCGGCGCGCTGATCGGCGGGCGGCTCTCCGACCGTTACGGGCGCCGCCACAACATCCTGATGCTGGCCATGGTCTTCCTGGTCGGCGCCCTCGGCACCGCGCTGGCCCCGACGCTGTGGGTGATGTACCCGTTCCGCTTCATCCTCGGCTTCGCCGTCGGCGGTGCCTCGGCGACCGTCCCGGTCTACCTGTCCGAGACCGCACCGAAGCGCATCCGCGGCACCATCGTCGCCATCGACCAGCTGATGATCGTCGTCGGCCAGCTGCTCGCCTTCAGCTTCAACGCCGTGATCAACCAGGCCTACGGCGGGCCGCGGCTCGACATCGCCAGCGACCCGGCCGGCATGCTGCAGCCGGGGATGCAGTCCTGGGACAACGTCGCCGGCCTGCAGAGCGCCCTCGGCGGCGCCCTGGGCCCGGACGCCTGGGCCGCGTACGTCAACCACCTGACCATCGTCGGCGGCAACGGCAACGCCTGGCGGCTGATGCTGCTGCTGTGCAGCATCCCGGCGGTCGCGCTGTGGATCGGCATGCGGGCGATGCCCGAGTCGTCGCGCTGGTACATGGTGCAGCGGCGCTACTTCGAGGCGATCGGCTCGCTGAAGCGGGTGCGTGACCAGCGTGACGGCGACATCGTCGATGAGCTCAACGAGATGGTCGAGAAGGAACGCCGCGAGGAGTCGCTGCCCAAGGGCACGATGCGCGACATCTTCCGCACCCCGTGGATGCGCCGGCTGTTCATGGTCGGCATCCTGCTGGCCGTCTGCAACCAGACCACCGGCGTCAACACGGTGATGTACTACGCCCCCAAGGTCCTCGAATACGCCGGACTGGGCACCTCCGCCGCCATCACCGCCCAGGTCGCCAACGGCGTGATGTCGGTGCTCGGCTCCGCCCTCGGCCTGTGGCTGGTGTTCAGGTTCCGCCGCCGCCAGATCCTGATCACCTGCATCACCCTGGTCGCCGTCAGCATGTTCGCCATCGCCGGCCTGTTCACCGGGCTGATCCAGCCCTACATGGCCGCCGGCACCAAGCCGCCGATGTACGCCCCGATGCTCGTCCTGGCCGCGATGGGCTTCTTCATGCTGGTCGTCCAGTCCTCCAACGGGCCGGTCGTCTGGACGATGCTGGGCGAGATGTTCCCCGCCCGGGTCCGTGGCATCGCGAACGGCGCCGCCGTGTTCTGCATGTGGGTGGTCAATGCGATCATCACCTTCACCTTCCCGGCGATGATGAGCCACCTCGGCGGCGGCCTCACCTACTCCCTCTACGGAGTGGTCAACGTGATCGTCGCGATCGCCCTGTGGCGGGTCATGCCGGAGACCTCCGGCCGCTCGCTGGAGGAGCTCGAGGAGCACCTCGAGGTGGTCTACACCAGGCCCGGCGACAAGGTCCCCGACCTGGTCTGATCGCCCGTCGTCCCCGTCCCGATCCTTCTCCCAGGGAGCCCCGCCGCCCGGCGGGGCTCCCTGTCGTCGTCGATCCCGTCGCCGATGGGGCCCTCGACCAGTCGGCCGGCCTCGGGTGCGCGGCCCGCAGCCTGCTGGCCGCCGACTCCGCCGACTCCGCCGTGCTCACCGACGAACCGACTCGACGTGCGGACTTTGTCCTAACAAATACTTCACAAGGAGGAGATTGATCGGTAGTCTGGTGGCGGAGGTTCACCGAGAAGGGCGAACTGACAAGGCGTTGACTCCATGGAAGGGTTCACAAATGTCTGCACAAATCCCGTCCACTATGAGGGCTGCGGTCCTCCGTGACCCGGCGGAAGGGCTCCGGGTCGAGGAGATCCGGACCCCGCACCCGAAGGCCGGCGAGGTGCTGATCAGGGTCGCCGCCTGCGGCCTGTGCCACTCCGACCTCCATGTGCTCGGTGGGGCGATCGCGTTCCCGCTGCCGGCGGTCGTCGGCCACGAGGTGTCCGGTGAGATCGTCGAGGTCGGTCCGGGCAACGAGAACACCGGGCTCGCGGTGGGCCAGCAGGTGGCCGGCGCGTTCCTGATGCCGTGCGGGCAGTGCGCGGCCTGCGCCGCCGGGCGCGACGACCTGTGCGGGCCGTTCTTCGATCTCAATCGCCTCCAGGGGCGGCTCTACGACGGCACCACCCGGCTGGCCACCCTCGACGGCGATCCGATCGCGATGTACTCGATGGGGGGCCTGGCCGAGTACGCCGTCATCCCGTCGACCTCGGTCACCGCGGTGCCGGATGACTTCGACGTGGTGCCCGGCGCCATCCTGGGCTGTGCCGCGATGACCGCGTACGGCGCGGTCCGCCGTGGTGCCGACCTGCGCAGCGGCGAGACGGTGGCCGTGGTGGCCACCGGTGGGGTCGGCTCGACGATCATCCCGATCGCGCGGTCCTTCGGCGCGCGGCAGGTCGTGGCGATCGACGTCTCCGACGAGAAGCTGGCGGACGCCCGGGCGCTCGGCGCCACCGACGTGGTGAACTCGGCCACCTGTGACGACGTCCGGGCCGCGGTGTTCGCCCTCACCGGCGGCCGTGGGGTCGACGTCGCGTTCGAGGCGCTGGGGCGTCCGGAGACCTGGACCACGGCCCTGGATGTCCTCGCCGACGGCGGCCGGATGGTGCCGATCGGCCTGGGGGCGGGGGTGCAGACCGCGCAGGTGGAGATCAACCGCACCGTGCGCCGGTCCCAGTCCATCCTCGGCTCGTACGGGGCGCGGACCCGTCAGGACCTGCCCGAGGTGGTCCGGCTGGCGGCTGCGGGGGTGATCGACTACCGCGGGCTGGTCAGCCGGCGCTACCCCCTCGAGCAGGTCGCCGACGGGTACGCGGCGCTGCGTCGCGGGGAGATCCGTGGGCGGGCTGTCGTCGACATGTCGCTGTGACCGTCGCGGGGCCCGCCCACGGGCGGGCCCAGCGACTCAGCGGCTCAACAGCTCAGCGGTTCAGCAGGGAGAGGGCGTACGCGGTGGTGGCGGCGCAGGCGGTGAGCCCGGCGGCCACGGCCACCAGCGGCGCGGCGAGTGCGACGGAGCCGGCGACGAGGACGGCGCAGACCAGCAGGAGTGCGATCAGGCCGACCGGGAGCCCGGCGGCGGTGAAGCGGCTGTCCAGCTCGGCGGTGCGGCGAGCGGCGATGTAGGTGGTGACGGTCGACATGACATTTCTCCTGTCATCGGGGGGCGACCGTCCTGAACCAACGACCGTGGTGGTTCAGCACGGTCGTTGTGCCTTGTATTTGCCTTCGATCAATATGTTAGTACAAAGTCTGTGGCGGTGGTGAATCGGGGGTCCCGCCGGGCGGCACGGCGTCCGGTCCGCCGTCCCGGCACAGCCGCATCAGGTCGGACCAGGCGCTGATCTTCACCCGGGCCCGGCCGAGCGCCTCGCCGCGGGCCAGCTCGGCGGCGTCGATCGCCAGCCAGTCGTCGTACGTCGTCGGATGGACGCCCTGCAACCGCAGCCCCGGCAGCGGGTCCTCCGGATGCCGGGGGAGCGGCGGCAGATCCTCGAGGAGGTGACCCACGGTCTCGGCCGCGTCGGACTTGTTCGTGCCGATGACGCCGATCGGGCCACGCTTGATCCAGCCGGTGACGTACTCCCCGGACAGCACCCGGCCGGCACCGTCGAGCACCCGGCCCTCGCGGTTGGGAACGACCCCGCGCTCCTCGTCGAACGGCACCCCGGGCAGCCGGGTGCTGCGGTAGCCGATCGAGCGCAGCACCAGGTCCGCCGGGATCGTCCGGACCTGCCCGGTGGCCACCACCGCACCGTCCGGGCCGAGGGCCGTCCGGGCCAGCTCGAGGGCCTCGACCCGCTCGGTGCCGTGCAGGGCGATCGGGCGGTGCCAGAACAGGAAGTGCAGTCGGCGGCGGACCGGTGCCGGGTCGGCGCGGCCCGCCGCCTCGCGCAACGCCTCGATGTTCGCCGCCGTCCGGCGGTCCGGGGAGGTCGAGTCGATCCCCTCGAACGCATCCGCTTCGACGCTCACCGCCAGGCCGGGGGTGGCCAGCAGCTCGCGCAGCTCCTTGGTGGTGTAGCTGGCGAACTGCGGGCCGCGGCGGCCGATGATCCAGATGTCGGTGACCTCGGAACGGGCCAGCTCGGCCAGCACGGCCTCCGGCATGTCGGTCCCGGCGAGGGTGGCCGGGTCCTTGGCCAGGATGCGGGCCACGTCGACGGCCACGTTGCCGACCCCGACACAGGCGACGGAGTGGACGCCCCGCAGTGACTGCGGCTCCGCGTCGGGATGGCCGCCGTACCACGCGACGAACTGGCGCGCCGACCCGCTGCCGGGCAGGTCCTCCCCGGGCACCCGCAGCATCAGGTCGTCGGAGGCGCCCACCGCGTACACCACGGCGTCGTACGCGCCGAGCAGGTCGCGCCGGGTGATGTCGCGGCCCAGTTCGACGGTGCCGAGGAAGCGGACCCGGTCGGAGTCGAAGGTGCGGGCCAGGGCCCGGGCGACGGACCGGATGCTGGTGTGGTCGGGCGCCACGCCGTACCGGAGCAGGCCGAAGGGCGTCGGCAACCGGTCGAACAGATCGACCAGCACCGGCACGTCCGGCCGGCTGACGAGGTGCTGGGCGGCGAACAGGCCGGCAGGTCCCGCTCCGACGATGGCGATCCGATAGCACGCGGAGTCCTGGGACGGCGCTGCGTTCCGGTGGGGCGCTGCGTTCCCGGATGGCCCTGCGTTCCCGGACGGCACTGCCTCGACCATGCCGGCTCCTTCGTCGGGGTGGCGCCGAGCCTAGCCGCTCAGGCAGCGGCCGGCCACTCCCCGGCGGTCAGGTGGGCCAGGTCGAGGCGCTCCGGTAGCACCCCGTACGGGGCGTCGTAGGTGTAGGTCAGGCGGACCCGTTCCCGCCCGGCCGGTGTCAGTCGGTGCGGGGCGGCGCGCAGGTAGCCGTCGGTGAGGTCAGCCAGCAGGTCGCCGACGGTCACCAGGAAGGCTCCCGGCACTCCGTCCGCCGGCACCCAGCGATGGTCGGCGAGGATCCGGTCGCCCCCGCTCCACCCGTCGATCCAGCGCAGGGTGAGGGCGCCGGCATCGGTGTGGGACTCGATCGGGTGCCTCTGGGGGCGGTCGACGCCGTGCTCGCGGGCCAGCGAGGTCCAGGTCGCCGGGTCGCCGGCGAAGGCCCGGTCGAAGACGTCGGGGTCCAGTTCCAGGGCGACGGCCAGCCGGTGCAGCAGCGCCCGGGCGATCTCGGTCGCCCGGTCCTGGAACCACAGCGCCCGATCCCGCAGGGCGGGGAGGCGGGCCGGCCATTGGTTCGGGCCGACCAGGGACTCGCCGGGACGGGTCCGGTCGTCGGGCGGGATGACCGGGAGCTCGGCGCCGACGTCGAACTGTTCGCGCCAGCCCTCGGCCGGCCCACGGCCGAACGAGGTCCAGCCGCGGAACTGCTCCGATCGGGCCGTGTCGACCACGGCCTTGTCCTCGACCGGCAGGGCGAAGAACAGCCGGGCCAGGTCGAGGAGCTGGCCGGGGATCTCGGGCCGCAGGCCGTGACCGGTCAGCAGGAAGGCGCCGGTGTCACGGGCGACGGCGCGCAGCTCGTCGGGGTGCAGGGCGCCGAGGTCGAGGACGGGGAGGTGGGACGTACGGGTGAGCGGGGCGTGATCGATCGTGTGCACGGACACGGGAGACTCCTGGGGACAAGCAGAAAAGGGTGAGGATCGTCCGGGGACGCGCCGAGGCGCCGGGCGCTGGGGCCGACGGGCTCAGCGCGACAGCATTCGCTCGCACCGACACGCACGACACGGCATCGCCGCGACGGCGGCGACGGGGTGCGGGGCGGGGGCGATGTGCTGCATGGGACTCCTGACAGATGCTTGCGGAAGCAACATTAGGTGAACTTTTGGATCAGATCAACCATTGTGATGGTTCCGGTGCAACCGGCCGCGTGGAACTCCTGCCGGAACGTCGCGGCCGTCCTACGGTGGGACCATGAGCCCGGGCTATCCGACACTGCGCCAGGTCGACGTCCACACCCACGCGCTGCCACGGCCGTTGCTGGACTGGTTGGCGGCGGAGGGCCTGGCCGACCTCGGCGGCCTCACCGAGGGAACGATCACCCTCGACCCGCGGGTCAGCGGCGCCACGACCGCCACCACGACCCCCACGGCCGCGGCCCCCGTGACCCTGCCCTACCCGGTGGAGGCGTACGACGTCGACGCCCGGCTGGCGGTGATGGACGAGGTCGGGGTCGAGGTGCACGCGGTGGGGATCTCCCCGCAGCTGCGCGCCCCGCTGTCGACCGACGAGGTCTTCGTCCGGGAACTGACCCGCCGCAGCAACGAGGCCTTGGCGGAGTTCGTCGCCGGTGCCCCGGACCAGTTGGTGGCGCTGGCCAGCGTGCCGGTCGGTCTGCCCGATGCCGCCGACGAGGTGCGCTACTGCCTCGACGAGCTGGGGATGGCCGGGGTCACCCTCGGCACCCGGGGTGCCGGCCGCGACCTGGTCGACCCGGTGCACACCCCGCTGTGGGAGCTGTTGGCCCAGCGCCACGTGTTCACCCTGCTGCATCCGGTCGCCGCCCCGGACCGGGCCGGCTCGGTGGCCACCGCGATCGACATCGCCCTCGGCGTCACCGCGCTGCTCCGTGCCGGGGTCCTCGAGACGTACGACGTCCCGCTCTGCCTGGCGTACGGCGGTGGCGCGCTGCCGGCGCTGCGGGGCCTGCTGCAGCGCGGCTGGGAGCGCCTCGACGAGGGCCCGGGACTGCGGCACTCCCCGCTCGACCAGTTGCGTCGGCTCTACTACGACACCGCGACCTTCGACACCCTCCAGCTGCAGCAGCTGGTCGAGTTCGCCGGGCCGGCCCACGTCGTGATGGGCAGCGACTTCCCGGCGGTGCTGGGCGACACTGACCCGATCGGGGTGGTGGAGGCCTGCCAGTTCGGGCCGGTGCAGGAGATGATCACCGGGGTCACCGCGACGTCGCTGCTGCGGCTGCCCGGCTGAGTCTCAGCGGCCGGTGCCGCGCAGCGACCCGGTGATCGGGTCCGCGGAGACGGCGACGCAGACCGTCGGGGCCGGCGCGGCCCGGTCCCAGCCCTCCGCGGAGGCGGTGAGCACCCGTACGCTCACCGTGCTGCGGTCCGGCGTGACGCCGACGTACGGCTCGAAGGCGTCGGTGCACGGGTCGCCGGGCCGCGGGGCGTCGGGCACCGGGTCGGCAGGCGTGGGGTCGGCAGGCACCGGCGCGCCGGACACGACGGCGAACACCTCGCCGGTGTGGTCGGTCCCGCAGCCCAGCGCCTCCAGGTAGGCCACCTTCCCGTCGCGCGGCAGCCGGTCGGCGTCGAGACACATCCCGGTCCGGACGTCGGCCAGGTGCACCATCGTCGCCGGCGGGGGTGTCTGCGGTCTGGGCGTGGCCAGCAGGGTCCGGGAGCCGGTGGTGCAGCCGGCCAGTGGCAGGGCCAGCACCAGGGCCGCCAGCAACCCGGCGCGCGTCGGTCCGGACATCGTCGGTCTCCTCACAGCGGACGGCCCTTTCACAGCAGACGACCTTCGGTCGTCAGCAGCCGGGTACGGGACCCCTCGGGCAGGCCGTCCAGCAGCGAGTCGGTGACCGCGAGGACGGCGCCGCCGCGGCGGGCGCGGGCCGCGACCCGGTCGCGCACCTCGTCGGTGGTGTGATTGGTGACGTCGACCAGCACCACCGGCGCCGAGTGCAGCAAGGTGACGGCGATCGGCAGCACGCTGCGGTCGGAGCCGCGGGTGTCGCCGACCCGGACGTCGACGGCGTGACCGTGCCCGAGGGCGGCCAGTTCGGAGGCCGCGTCCTCGACCGTCCGGTGGGCGAGCTCGGCGACGGCGTGGGCGCAGCTCAGTCCCGGGTGCGGGGCCCGCAGGGTGGTGCTGCAGACGATGCCGCGGCGGCGGACGGCGACGACGTCGCGGGCGCAGGCGAGGGCCAGGTCGGTGGCGCCGTCGGGGTCGCGGTAGACCAGATGCCCGGAGGTGAGACTGCAGTGGCCGCTGACCAGGCGCAGCAGGTTGCGTCGGGTGCGCTCCTCGGCCGCCGTCACCACGGTGAGCCGGCCGGAGGTGAGCTCGAGGTCGATGTCACGCACGGTGGCGGCCCCTGGCAGGTCACCGTTGAGCGCGGTGGCCACCAGACTGACCGGCCCGGACATCACGGGCCCGCCGGGGGGATGCGGGGGGACACGGAGGCGACGGTACCAGCATCGGCGAGCGCCGGTCACCCGGCACGGACCGACAGCCGGCCCGTCGTGGGGTCGGCTCGTCGTGGGGGCGGCTCGTCGTGGAGCGCTGCCCGGGGCAGCGGCGGCGACATCGCTACGCTGACTCCATGCGTTGGCGAGGATGGCGGGGGGCGGTGACCGGCCTGGCGGTCTGCGGGCTGTTGGCGGGCTGTGGTGCGCCGCAGCACGCGGCGGCCTCGCCTCCGCGGCTGACCGACGTCGCCCAGCGCAATTTCGTCTACCGCGGCGGCTGTGGCTGGGACAAGCCCGCCCTCGACACCGCGATGTCCTGGGGACGCCAGAGCGGCGTCGTCACCCGGACCGGCCCGGTGCCCTCGCGCGCCGAGGTGGTCGACTGGCGTACGGTGCGGCTCGGCAGCCCGGCGCGCGACTACCTGCTCGTCCGGCTGCAGTGCTCGATCGGTGACGCGACCGCCACCGGCTGGCACCTGCTCGGCTTCGACGGCACCCAGCCGGTCGATTTCGGTATCGTCGCGGCGGCGTACGGCCCGGTGGACCTGCAGGTCACCGACGGCCAGCTGGTCGTCTCCCACGAGTACCGCCGGACCGGCGACCACGGGCTGTCCGACACCGGCCGGACCGACTACCGGGTGGCGATGGTGGGCAACACCCCGGTGCGGCTCTACGGCGACGAGCAGGCCTCCGACGTGCCCGCCGCGGTGGCCGGCTGGGCGCCGAACGCCTGGCGGGCCGGCCTGGTGACGCTGGTCACCTCCAACGCCGCCGGCGTCACCGGCTGGCATCTGGGCCTGCAGATCGACGCGACGACCGCGATCACCGGCGACGATCTCACCGTCGGCGACGCCGGGTGCACACCGGCCGCCGCCTGGACCCATGCCGGTCAGCGGATCGACCCGGCCCGGACCGAGGGGTGGGTCGGGTCGGACGGCGCGGGCCAGCGCGGCTCGCGGGTGACCCTCTCATTGCCCACCGACGCGCCTGACCTGGCCCGGATCAACCGACCGGACGTGCCGCTGGCGGCCCCGGCGCCGGGGCTGCTGGTCACCGGCTCCGGCCTGGTGCCGGCGCGGGCCCCCGCCGGCACCGCCGCGGTCACCACGGCCGGGGTGGTGACGGTCTCG
Organism: Raineyella sp.; assembly: GCF_034933565.1. Lineage (NCBI taxonomy): Bacteria > Bacillati > Actinomycetota > Actinomycetes > Propionibacteriales > Propionibacteriaceae > Raineyella > Raineyella sp. The sequence goes on along the minus strand of NZ_JAYFNG010000004.1, from coordinate 34 downwards.
GTGACCTCCCGCGCGCCGGCCGCCGACCGGTTGG